>CATWLR010000013.1:0-9020 GCA_958351665.1 Veillonella infantium
TAATTAATGAGAGTTTTATTTATTGCAGCAGGTTTTGTTGGCTTGCTGACTATATTCGGTACTTTGCCTATTTTTGCGGCTGAAGTATCCAACCCTTTTATACAACAAGAAGCGGCCCGAGCCGATGCTTCATTACGCCAACGTGCAGAAGCACCAATGACTGGGGCTGCTTTGCCGCGCTCAGAATCTGGCTATACAGGTTTAGATAAAGTGCCAATGAAGTCATTACCTAAGGAAAGTACATCTTTTGCAATAGAGCATATTGTGGTGAATTCCTCAGAACCAGTGTTACAAAAATATAAAAATCGATTGCAGGTATATAACCATAATCGCATTGGAACTGAGGGTATTCAGTTTTTACAAAAGGAATTACAAGAGCAACTGTTATCTGATGGGTACATTACGAGTCAAGTAGTCGTACCAAATCAAGATTTACAGTCTGGCACACTCACTTTTGAAATTATGCCTGGCTATGTAGAGGATATTGTTCTTACAAATCCTAAAGCACGTACCAATTGGCGAAGTGCTTTTCCTGTGAGACCAGGTTATGTATTACGTCGACAAGCTCTTGAGCAAGGGATTGACCAAATGCGTAATGTACCAGGTCAAGATATTAAGATGACTATAGAGCCAGGTACTAAACCATTACATTCTATTGTTAAGCTTACCGTTGAGCAAAAAGGTTTTGTACACGGCTCTTTGATGTTAGATAATTCTGGGAATAAATCAACAGGGACGTATCAAGGAGCTGTATTTTTATCTTTTAGTCAACTGGCAGGACTCAATGACGTATTAACTACTAGCTTTACAAAAGACATTAGTCATCATGATGATGGACATGGATCAAAACAATATGCGGTCAGCTATTCCGTTCCTGACGGAAATCGTACGTATCGTATTTCAACGTACAAATATAGCTATAATCAATTAGTATTCATGCCAAATGCGTTTCGCTCTTCTGGCACTACGCAAGGTACAGAATTTGCAGTAGAGCAAGTATTAAATAGAACAAGTCGCTCTAAGACTTCGGCTGTAGCTAAAGTCATTCATAAGGAGCGTCATAATTATTTAGATGATGTAGAACTTGGTGTACAAGAGCAACATACAACTGCTGTTGAAGTGGGGTTATCTCATCGTCAATATAGTGGGAATACTGTATCCGATGTATATCTATTCTATCGACAAGGTATTAATGGATTAGGTGCTCAGGTACGGAGTTGGGAAGGCTTGTCAGATAATCCTACTACACTATATAAAATGGCAGGCGTAGAAGGTCAAGTTCAAACTGGTGTTCGCATGGGTCATAAACAAGGTACGTATACGATGCGTTTTAGAAGCCAGTTTACAGATCAACGCTTATTTGGTACTGAACAATTTAGTATTGGTGGTCGTTATTCTGTACGAGGCTTTAGTGGAGAAGAAACCTTAAGAGGGGATTCTGGTTATTATGTACAAAATGAATGGGCATTACCATTTAGAAAACAACAAGTCACTCCTTATGTAGGTGTAGATGTTGGACATGTATGGGGTCCATCTACAGAAACGCAAGTAGGTAATACCTTGGTTGGTGGCGTAGTCGGGGTTCGCGGAACAGTTGGTGATGCTGTAAATTACGATGTATCACTGGGAACCCCTATTAAGAAACCAGAAGGATTTGATACAGATACGCGTGTGTGGGCCTTTAGAGGAAGCTATCAGTTTTAAGTGTTGTAATCTAGTGCAGCTATACAATTACATGGTGAATGGTATGTACTAGAGAAGGAGAGTAATATGAATATAAGAAAGCATACGGCAATGGCAATCTTTGCTGCGTTGTTAGCGACTAACTCTGCACCATGGATTCCTATGGCCCTTGCTAATTCTGTTGTACCAGATCAAGGTAAATTAGGACCAAAAATAGAAGAAGCTAGAAATGGCATGACTGTCGTTAATATTAATACGCCTAATGATAAAGGGTTATCACATAACCAATATAATGCTTTTAATGTTGACGAAAAGGGACTTATTTTAAATAATGCGAATCGACCTGTAAATACAGAGCTTGCAGGCTATATTATGGGGAACCCTAATTTAGTAGGTCCTACGGCTAATACGATTTTAAATGAAGTAACGGGTACAAGCTCTACTTCTATGAATGGTGCTCTTGAAGTAGCAGGTAATAAGGCGCATGTTATCATTGCAAACCCAAATGGGATTTCTGTTAATAATGGCACATTTATTAATGCGAGTAGCGCTACACTTACAACGGGTAATCCAATTATTAATAACGGTAGTGTTACAGGCTATAACGTTCAGCAAGGCGTTATTACCGTAGGTGAAAAGGGGCTTAATGCCTCTAAGACAGCTCGTACAGATATGCTAGCTGAGGCTGTAAAACTTAATGGTAAAGTTTGGGCACAAGATACTCAAGTTGTAACGGGTAAGAATGACATTTCCATAGATGCTACTGGTAAAGTTACGAATGCTCATAAAACTGGTGAATCGAGTCAAGTCGGCCTTGATGTAGCTGCTATTGGTGGGATGTATGCTAATAGTATGTACTTAGTGGGTACCAATGACGGCTTTGGGGTTAATAACCAAGGCGTATTGTCTGCACAAAATAAACTAACCATAGATAGTACTGGTAAGTTGCAAAATACAGGTATGATAGCTGCTACAGATGCCAATATTACAACCAAAAGTCTAGAGCAGATGAATAAGGGTAAACTTTATGTAGATACAGCAAAGATTACTACTGACTCTGTAATACAAACTGGTAATGCTACGACTAAAGAAGCACCTATTATGATTGCCCAAAAAGATTTGTCTATAGCAACAAAATCTATTGTTAATACAGATGGTAGTGTAATCAAAGCAGAAGGTAAATTACAGCTTGGTAAAACGATGGATGAGAAAGGTACAGTATCCGGTAAAATGGATAGTGTAGTAAATACTGCATCAACAATTGAGTTTGGTCAAGGTGGAGCTTTACTTGCGAAATCTGTAGATAATAAAAATGGTGGTATTACCCTTAAGCGTGTAGCTGTAGAGGGCAAAGAGCATGTCAAAAACGAAGTAGCTCCATCTGGTAGTATTAAGCGTTATCAATTGTCTGAAGAACGAATTTATGGACATGATGATGAAATTCCAAAAGATAAAGTAGTAGTACACTCTTCTGAGAATCTCCAACTTTCTATAAATGGTAAACATCATGATAGTTGGACTAAATATGAATATGATCGTACACGTGAGGAAGATGTAGTAGATACATCTAATCCTGGACGAATTATTTCTGGTGGTAATTTACATGTGGATGTAGATCATATGGTGAATGAAGCTGGTCAAATTAGTGCTGTTGGAGATATAACTGGTACAGTAGGTCATTATGAGCAAAGTAATCCTAAAGGTAATGAATATATTACTGAAGAGGGCACAGCTACAAGTTATAGCCGTCATCATAAAAAAGGGTGGGATACTACCAATATTCGTGAAGCGAAATATAAGAATACTAAGGTAAATCCTAAAGATGTACCTGTTGCCGTATATGGCGGTCATGTAGAAAATAGTAAAAGTGATACCACAGTAGATGCATCTCTATTAAATAGTATGAGTCAGTTATCGAGGAATCCTAATACTTCCTATGTAATTGAAACTGATCCAAACTTCACAAATCGTCGCAACTTCTTATCTTCTGATTACGTATTATCTCGCCTTAAATTAGACCCTATGAATATACAAAAACGATTGGGTGATGGGTATTACGAGCAGCAACTCGTTATGCAAGAGATTATGCATCAAACCGGTAAAAGTAGACTGCAATCTGGTCTTTCAGCAGAAGAACAATATCGCCAATTGATGGATGCAGGGATTAGTGTAACTAAATCTCAATCTATTGCATTAGGTCGAGGTTTAACCGAGGCTGAGCAAAAAAATCTTAAAGAAGATGTAGTGCTCCTAGTGAGTAAGTCTGTTGTATTACCAAATGGCAAAACTGAAACTGTGCTAGTACCTACTCTATATTTAGCACCAAACACAAAACGAGTAGAAGGTGGCGCTAATTTGCAGGCGAAATCGATTAACCTTTCTGTTGATATTATGCATAATAGTGGTAGCATTGTAGCGGATAAGGATGTGACTCTTACTGGTAATTCCATTCACAATGATAATGGTCTTATTAAAGGTAACACGGCTACGGTTACAGCAAATGACGAAGTTCGTAATACACAAGGCACTATTATGGGCAACGATACAGTCTCTGTGTATGCTAAGAAAGACGTCATTAACGAAGGTGGCACCATTACACAAACTAATGCAGCTGGATCCACAAAGGTTAGTGCGGGACGCGATGTAATTAATAAAGGCGTACAGTACGAGGCTAGTAATAGCAAGGTTGAGTGGAATAGTAGCAATAACCGTCGTGAAACGATTACTGGTGTAGATCAAGGCCGTATTGGTGGTGCTGGTCAAACAACAGTAGTAGCAGGACGTGATGTATCTATGGAAGCAGGTATTATATCCTCTGATGTGAATACAACTGTTACGGCAGGTCGCAATGTAACGATGAAAGCAATGAATGCTACACATGAACTTGAAGAACATCGTTTCGATAAAGGTAAATCCGGTGGCGGACACTCTCAAACGACTCAGTCTCATGATCTGGTAAAAGCACAATCATCGGTTGGTAGTAGCATTGAAGGCAAGAACGTTTCTGTTGTAGCCTCTGATGCAGTACAACTGGAAGGTAGTCAAGTGTTAGCAGCAGATACAGTGAAAGTATCTGGTAATACGGTTGCATTAAATACCGCAAAAGCTAATAGTACAGTTAATCATGTGTATCTAGATAAAAAGAAAAGCTTAGTAAAACGTGAAAGCACAAATGCTGTCGATGGCGTAACAAGCACATCTGTAACTGGTTCTACGGTAAGTGGTAAAGATATAACTATTACAAGTGCTCAAGATGTAAATGGTCAATCTGCTCAAATTTTGGGCGAGAATACTGTATCTGTTACCGCTGGTGGTAAGGTAGAATTGGGCGCAGATAAAGATGTTACTGATGGTTCCAGTGTTTATCGTCATAAAAAATCTGGCTTGCTTGGTGGTGCCGGTATAGGTTTCTCTATTGGTAAAGAAAAACACAATATTGATGAAGCAAACCATGAAGAGGTTACTGTACGAAATACACTTGCTAGTACCAAGGGTACTGTTACTATTAAGGCAAATGATACAGTTCATCTTACAAGCGCAGATATTGTTGCTAAAGAAGGTGCTGTGTTAGATGGCTCTGCTGTTACATTAGATGGTAACGTAGATCATAATCACATGACACATGATGAACGCTACAAAAAAACTGGTCTTACCGTATCCTTAGGTGGTGCAATAGCAAATACACTTACAAATACTACGCGCACTATAAAACAAGCTGGTGGCCGTGATGACAAACGGTTAGCCGCTCTTGAACTCAATGAAGCGCGTAAACAATTGCAAGATGGATATGAAGCAGTAGATGCAGCTTTACATGGAGAAAAAATACGCGATGCCGTAACAGGTAAAGTTGATAAAGTAGACGGTAAAGCTAAACGAGGTGCTAAAAATATTGATGATGCTATTAACTTATCTGTAAGTATTGGTAGCACTTCTAGAAAACAAGGGCAAGTAGTAGATACAAACACATATCAAGGTGGCACTCTTGTTAGTGATGGTAATATACATATCAAAGCTCGTGATGCTCAGCAAAGTGGTATCGGTTTAACTGGTGAAACAGTAGAGGCTAAAAAACTAGTATTAGATAGCGCTAGTGATATTAATTTTGAGGCTGGTAAGAATACTGTAGATGTTAATAATGCTTATAAAAGCTCTGGATGGAGCGTTGGTGCGGGTATTAGTTTAACTGGTGGTGGCATTCTAGACATTAATGCAAGTGGTCATATGGCTCGTCAAAATGGGGATACCCATCAAGAAAGTTATGTGCCTACTAAGATTAAAGCAGTTGAATTAGCACAACTTAAAGCAAAACGAGATACAAATATTATTGGTTCTACCGTATCTGGCAAGAAGGTGGAAGTAGACACAGGCCGTGATTTACATATTCAAAGCTTACAAGATGTAGATAACTTTAAAGAACATAGTAAGTCTGCGGGATTCTCTGTGTCCTCTAAACCTAACTTTAAAAATCCAACTGGTAGCATAAATGCTAGTGTAGGACGAATAGATAGCAAATGGAAAAGCGTAACAGAACAAGCAGGTATTTATGCTGGAGAAGAGGGCTACAATATTAATGTAGGTAATAAAACTACATTAGAGGGTGCTGTAATTAAAAGTGATGCTCCGAAAGCTAAGAATAAATTGACTGCCAAATCTCTAGAGATGAAGGACATCAAAAACGAAGCTGAGTATACATATAGCAACAATGGTATTGGTTATAACTACTATGGTAGCAAAAAGAAACTCGAAGAGATGAAGGCCAAGGATAAAAAAGGCTATGATAAGATCTATAATAATATCGGTCTAGTTCCAAACTTAGGTGTAGGATCTAAAGGTAAAGCAAGCTCCACTACTCAATCTGCTATCTCTGATGGTATACTTACAGTAGATGGTAAAGAAATTGATACTAAAACCATTAATACTAATACCGAGAATACATTATATCAATTAGATAAAATTTTTGATAAAAAGAAAATTGAAGAACGTCAGGAATTAGCACGTCTATTCTCTAAAAATGCATTTGAACAACTACATAACTGGCAACCAACAACTAAGGATGGTAAAGTTGCTAAATCTATTGCACATGGCATCATAGGTGAAGTAGCAGCGCGTATGGCTGGTAATTCACCTGGTAGTGGGTTTAAAGCTACTATGACTAATGAGATGTTAATCAGTGAAATTAATAAAGTGGCTAAACATGATCCAGCTGTAGCACAATGGTTGAGTGCTGCCGTTGGTGGTGTGGTTAATAAGGCTAGTGGGGAAAATGTAAATGCTGGCTCGGCAGTCGCATCTTATGCTACAAAGTGGAATGAAGACCTTGTTTGGAATTCAGGAGTCTCAAATACTATATCCTCTTTAGCTTCAGTTGGTAAAGGTGCTTATGGTCTAGCAAAGAATGCATCACCAGTTTTAATTGCTGGAAATTTAGTAAGTACTCCACTTGTAACTGGTGCGGGCGAGCCTACTACTTTTGATGAAAATACAATGGCTAATATTCCTGGCTCTGCATTTTATAGAAGTAGTATAAGCGCCCCTGTTGAATCTAGTGAAGTGATAGTGGAGAGTGCTGAAACTGGCGTTGGTGCTGTATATAATGGGCCATGGGTTACAACTGAGACTTATCCTGGAACTTCGTTAAAGGTTCAGTTAGATTATAATTTAGATAGTGGTTTTCAGCCAATTAATGTTTATCATTCACCAGATGGAAATACATATCAGGATAACGGAAAACATGATATAATCAATCGAAGATTTTTTGATGGTATTAGTATTCCAGGAAGTACTATTTACACAGGTCGATTTATAGGCACAGATGGTACTGATAATTGGATTGCAAGTCAAGATAAATTTAATGACTCTTATATTCATATTGTCAACATTAATAATGGTGAAACTGCAATATTGCCATATACTAAAGGTGATATTAGTATAATTGATGACCCAACGGATTCTATAATAAGAAATCCAAATACAGGTAGACTAGAATCTATTAAAACTGGATTGCCAGTTAGTGTTAATGTTGCAGACCAATTTAAATCAAAATTTAATCCCATTAGTGCATCATTTGAATCTTCAAGTATAACTGTATTAGAGGCGAATAAGTATAAAGATAAAAGTAAAGCGGATACCCTACTTAAAGATAATATAGAAAAAGGGATAGATAAATTAAATAAAAAATCTCCTAAACCATCAAATGATGATTTAGCTAAAATTGGTATTGGTGTTACAGTATTAGATAAGGCAAAGAATCAGATTAAAGAAATCTTTTCATCATTAAAACAGTTAAAAAATTTACCTGAAGGGTATAAGATGATTGAACGAAAATTTATTAAGATGAAAAATGATTCTTTAGGCGAACAATTAAGAGATGAAGTTGGAGGTAGTTGGAGAAAAGTTTATGAGGAAGGAATAGATATTAATGGTAGACGGATAAAAATTCATTACTTTATGAATGATGCCGGTGAAATTTTTAATCCTAAGATTAAGCAGATTGATGGGCTTAAGAATTTAGACATTCCATTACGATAAAGGTAGAAATTATGAATATAACTATTAGTGAAAGACGAAATATTGAGTTTTATTTTTTATTAATTGCCCTAGGTACATTACAGGCTTATAGATATAATTGTATTGATTTAGATACATTAGAATCATTAATCTATCGAATGAAGATGTTGAGTATTATTGATAAGAATAATTTATCTTCGGAATTAGAAGAAGTTGTTTTACGTGGTATGGGACTAGAAGATGTTGAAGCATGGGTTAAAGGTACTTTTCCAAGTATGTTGTTAGTTGATAAGATAGATACCATTGAGATAGACTGTAAGAGTTTGTTGATGGATCCTAAATATTATTCTTGTTTTACTGATTTTAAATTGTTTGAATTCGTAGATGATACTGACTTGAGTTTTGAAATTGATTATGTTTCATTAGCAAACTTTGAGTTTAATATGATTATATTTATGTTAGGATTTACATTATTACTAAGAGAAATTGATGATGAGCTTACTCAGGTACTATTATCATTTAAGGATAATATTTTAAGTAAAATTAAAAATTTAAGCTATAAATATTCTGAGTCATTTAACGATGCTATTGAACTTTTTGATTTGATTGATTTCAATGAGAATAGATTTAATCCTAAACGTCAACAATTACTTTTGAAGAAAATTAGTATTAAACTAAGAGTGTATTTTGTATCTGCTACTAAGGAGAAGATTGAGGCTGATATCGATTTCTATAAATCAGATGGTTTATTGTATTATGTAGAAGCAAAATAAAATATCTTTACTTAAATTAGTAAATTAACAAAATTAAATCTAAGTATTCTAATAAGC
>CATWLR010000014.1:0-8939 GCA_958351665.1 Veillonella infantium
CAATTTGTGGATCAGGTCGTTGATGACCAACCTTCGTCATAGCATAGCCATCTAAATTATAAGATAACGCACCTAAACCTGTGGCAGCATAACCTACATAATTTGTAATGCCCACAATATCGCCAACTTGTGCACCACTACGCATAATAGCAGTGCCAGTAGGAACCTCACCTATGATGGTAACAGTCCACACCATAGGTCCTTCCGTACGCACCGTATCTCCACCAAGTATATTGAGATGATATCTAGCACATTGAGCTTTAATGCCTCTATAGATTTCATCTAGAATAGCAGTATCAACATATTCAGGTGCCGCCACAGATAACACTATTTGTCGAGGAGTCCCCCCCATAGCTGCAATATCACTTAAATTAGCTGTCATGAGACGATAGCCTACATCATAAGGTTTCATGTAGCGAAAGCTAAAATGAACACCTTCCACCATCGTATCTGTACTAATTAATTGATCTGTTTCATCTGTAGCACGATACACTGCACAATCATCACCAATCCCTGTAATTACAGTGCTCGAATCATGTATCGTATCATTTTGAATGTGGCGTATGAAATTGAATTCCCCTACATCTTTTAATTGCATCTCATCACCTGGCTTCCGATTAGTATACATATTGTATTGTAACATATATAAAAGACAACAAAAATAGCAGATAGTTGATATATCAACTATCTGCTATCAATGAGCCTAATATAATTATTTTTTAATTAGGTTTGTCATCCGTTTAACAGGATCTTTCGTATCAAAGGAACCTACAGTAGGAACCTTTTTACCATTATTAACGAAGAGAACACCATTAATATTATCAAAGGATGTCAATGTATTTACAATGGCAGCCATTTGCAATTTAACAGTTAAGTCCCCACCATTACCTTTTACGAAAGCGTCATTAACCTCTACAGAAGCAATGCCGTCCTTTACAGTAACGGATATGATTTCAACATCCTTAGAGAATACTGGATATTTTTGTGCTCTATCAGCTTTTAGCATCGCTAGAAGAGCGGCTTTAGGCGTTACTTTATCCGCCTCCATCTCAACGGTTGATTGTGTTACCCCTGAGCCATCCTCTGTTGGAACAAAGAAGGCCATCTTAACCTTTTCTTGAGATACTTTTGTTGTTTCTGCATCCTTATTGACTTTCGTATCTTGCGCAGGTTCACTTTTACCTGTTGTAGGAGCTTGATTAGGTGTACAACCCGCTACAAATGCAAGCAAGCCTACACAGAGGATCGACAGAACTTGTTTACGTAATTTCATCGATTAACCTCCAAAGTAACTAGCAACACCATTGGCAATGCGATTAGCAAAGTCTTCTTGTGTTTGAGGAGATTGCAATGCACGTTCCTCATTAGGGTTGGAAATAAATCCAAGTTCTACAAGAATGGCAGGCATATTAGTATGTCTTAATACATACAAATTGCCTTCTTGAATGCCACGGTCACCATTGAATCCTGGTACACTAGCAATTTGAGATTGTACCTTTTGTGCTAAACGAGCATCATTACCTGTTTTAGTATAGTAGTATGTTGCAATACCACCAACACTTGGGTTGTTAAATGCGTTAATATGCACACTGATGAGCGCATCAGAATTGCTACGGTTCGCTACATTAACACGAGCGCCTAATTCATCAACACCACTTGCATTAGGACCATATACGTCTACGTCTGTAGTACGAGTCATAAGCACTTTAGCGCCACGATTTTCTAAGGCTTTTTTCAAGTACATAGAAATCGGTAGTGTAATATTTTTCTCTTGTACACCATGTGGTCCAACTGCTCCAGAGTCACTACCACCATGACCTGGGTCAATAGTAATTGTCTTGCCAGATAAACCACCGCTAATAGAATAGTTACCAGATCCTGTCGGCATATTTTTCGCAGGATGTGCAGAAGGAGATGGACGTTTGCCATAGTAAGCAGGTTTAGGTGCCACACCTTTTTTCTGTACATCTACAACGATGCGGTACGGTTTCTTATTAACCGTATCTTTTTTCAAGGAAAATACCTTTACATCACTCGTATCGATAGATGAAGGTGTCTTGATTGTTACCTTTACATCTCTGCCATCCTCTGTAAGTCTAGCAGAACTAGCTATGCTAGAGTCCATATTAATATTCGCTTTAGCAGTTTTTAGCTTTGTGTTCTTTAAGGTAACAGTCGTCGTTTTCCCATCTTTGCTAATCGATGCAGACGCTTTCACAGGTGCTGATAAATCCATTACCATACGAACATATGGTACAGGTGCATCAGTTCGTGTCACCCATCGAGCATCTTCAAGATTAGCTGCCTTTGCTTGAGTCAAGAATAGAGGTAAAGCCATCAAGACAGCAAGGCACATAAAAAATAGTTTACGCAATACATTCACTCCAATCTAACTGACATACGTAGTGTCCAAACCATAGAGATGAGTCGATGATATCTTTGTGAATCAAAGTCTCATCGTTCCAATCTATCCATAAACTAATGTTAGATTATAGATAGATTATTTCATACAAACATGAAGATTAGTATGCCGATTATACATATTACTATATAAAGTCTTTATACAGTAAACACAAAAATCAGTTGCTTAAAATTATTTTTTGTGCTATACAATCGATACTAACGTTCAGTTGTAATTTGCCATTCATTCCCATCCGTACTAATGTGAATACGTCCCATCGTATCTGTACGGTAAATGGCAATATTGTTCTCCTGCAAACGACGCAATGTTATATCGTGAGGATGACCATAACTATTATACATGCCATTTGAAATTAATGCACTTTCTGGTTTAATAGATTTCAAAAAATCTTCAGAGCTACTTGTACGAGAACCGTGATGTCCTACCTTAAGAACGCGAGCAAACAGTCTAGAGTTCTGCTCTTTTATGAGTTTTTTCTCTTCTTGTAATTCTGCATCACCAGTAAAGAGCATAGAGAATTTACCAAAAATTAATTTACCTACGATAGAGTTATTATTAAGATCTGGCTCCCCTTTTTTATCTGTTAAAGGTTCCGCCCATGGTGCATATACTACAAATACAGCACCATGTCCAAAATCTACTACATCACCACTACGCAATGTGGATCGTTGGATTTTATTTTTATCAATCCATTTTTCATAGGTTTTATACATATTATTATCAACAGAAATGCCATCATCATACACATGTTCAATAGGCATGGCTTTTGCAATGGCATAGAAACCACCCATGTGGTCAGCATGAGGATGTGTGATAATTACATTTTTTAACTTTGTAACACCCATGGATTTTAATTGGGCTACAATATTCTCACGATGCTCAATATCACCTGTATCAATCATACTATATTCATCGCCAACCTTGAGCAATATGGCATCCCCTTGACCAATATCTAGCATATATACATCTAGATGACCTTCAGGAGTTGTTTGTTTCGTATCAATGGAATAGCCTTCATTTGTACTAGAACTAGTCTGAGATGCTGCATTGGCCACATCTTTATTCGTGCATCCTGCAATGGCAAAGATTGGAATAAACAGCACCAATAAAAAGGCTATAAAGCGTTGTATTTTATTTGTCATTCTTATTCTCCCAATAATTCACTAATGACACAGCCTATAGAAGTACTTACATCACTAGGTGTATATCCCCAAGTTTTCGTATCACTTAGTATATCTGCACTGCGGCTATGTACATAGACCCCTAAAATGGCACTATCCTGTAAGGAATAGCCTTGGCTTATAAAGCCTGCAATGACTCCCGTTAATACATCCCCCATACCGCCAGTTCCCATACCAGCGTTGCCAATTGTATTAATATATACTGTTCCATCCGGTAATGCTACAACAGAAGGAATTCCTTTTAATACTAGAACAACTTGGTGTGCCTTAGCAAATTCCCTTGCTAACGTAATATAATGACGCTCAATCCATTTAATAGGCAAATCAATGAGCCTACTAAACTCACCTAAGTGAGGTGTCATAACACAATAAGGCAGATCTCGTTCCACCCTGTATATAGACTTAATCTCACCATCGCGCAAAGCATCTTTATCAATCGAACCTACATGGCCCAATGCATAAAGAGCATCTGCGTCAAGAACTAATTGACCTTCGTAGCTATCTATAATAGAATCTACAAAATCAGGAATATCACAAGTACGTCCTAGTCCTGGTCCCATAGCAACCACTTGGCGACCTTCTAACATAGCTTGATTAGCCTCTGTAGAGGTGACCATAACTTCCGGTATGATGCGACCTTGTACGATCTGTTTAATCGATTCTGGAACCCCTAATGTCACCTTGCCAGCACCGCTATGCACTGCAGCCTCTGCAGCTAAAATAGGAGCACCAATCATATCACTAGAACCACCAATAATCAAGGTATTCCCATTAACGCCTTTATGAGCCATTGGAACTCGATAATTAATTAGTGTTTCTGCTAAATCTGAATCAATAGTTATAGTACTATCACGATTAACTAATACTTGCTGCCAAGGAGCTCCTAGAGGGGCAACAATAACTGCTCCCCCTATAGCCTTGCTCGGATACAACAATAGACCTTGTTTTATAGCACCAAAGGTTACTATATAATCATAAGACAATGTGCCCTCTGAGATTTGACCAGAAGTTGCATCAACACCTGCAGGTACATCAATAGCCCATAAATCAAAATTATATTGACTACGCATAGTATCAATAATGTGCAATATGTCTATTGTCGTATCTCGAAGACGTCCAGCTAACCCTGTTCCCATAATGCCTTCTACAACTATAGCTACATTTGACCAATCATTAAAATCATCAAACATATCAATAATACAGCCCATTGCTTCACATCTCTTGAGTTGAACTGCAAAAAGGTCGCTACATTTGCTCGTATCTCCTACTAGTGCAATTTGTACCGGTACACCTTGCTCTAAAAGATGACGAGCTGCTACAAGGCCATCTGCCCCATTATTACCTGTACCACAGATAAATAGTACAAAACTATTGATAGAACGTGCATTATCTAATGAAAACAAGTCATATTGTCCCCACAAAGCATCCACAATACCACGTCCTGCATTTTCCATTAAAATTTCTAAAGAGACACCTAATTGCTTAGGTACTTCTTGATCTATATATCGAGCATCTTCAGTTGTTAATATTTGCATCTTATGCTCCTTCAAGTATAACTGTACTCATTGCATATGCTTTGCAATGACTAATCGATACATGTGTATCCGTATAGCCTAATGTTTCATAAATATCTTTAAAAGTATCTTGTAATCGAATTAAGGGAGCCCCTAATTCATCATGACCGATTTCTATATCTTGCCATGAACCATGACGCATTCCCGTACCTAATGCTTTAATGAAAGCCTCTTTAGCGGCATATATACCGGCATAAGACTCGTAACGCCCCTTATTTCGGCTTTCACAATAATCAATTTCATGAGGCGTATATACACGGTCGCGAAATGATTGAGATTTCTCTAAAGCTTGACGAATGCGGTCAATTTCTATAATATCATTCCCTAATTTCATAATAACTCCTAAATTATCCTAACATTTATATTATACACTCTTAAAGTGGATAAAAACATAGATAAAATCTAGGCATTTACAGAGAATGGCAATGTGTATAGACTGTAAATTTCAACCTTACCTTTACGGTTAACCGCCACGTACATCTGCCCATTACGGTAATCCATATCCTCTACTTCCATTCCTGAAGTATAAGGGCTTATATTCTTTACTACGCCTTCATCATCAACGAAAACGAAGGTCGTTAAGGTTGTAAAAATAGTGTTACCATTAGCAGCATAAGCACCATTATTATTTAAATCTGTATGCTCTGCGTCAATCTTATAAGTTTTAATCTTATTAAAATTAGAGTCATAATAATTAATCGTACGATGAGAATTTGTTAAAGGCACAATCGACACATATTCATTACGGTCTTTATCAAAGGCAAAATTAAATACCTTTTCTTTCAATTTAATAGGCGCTTCAACAATCATACTATTAGCTTCAATAGGTGTAACAATATATCCATCTACAACAGCATTAGTAGTATAGTAACGATTGTTATTCGGATTATAGGTTAACGTATTCATATGACCTAATAAACGTTTTTGACTATACTCATACTTAGCAGCCACTTGCAACGTTGTAGGATTAATTTCATAAATAATTTGCTTTGTATTATCAGCATTTATACATGCAAGGACAAATACATCTTTTTTTGAGTTATAACAAAAGCCTTGGCACTGATTAACAGAACTATCTAATGGTATCTCCGCCAATCGTGTTAACGGTAAAGGCATTTGGACAGCACTTACAAGTTGTGCAAGCTTTGGTATATCAAAGACATTAGCAATATAATCAATCATACCTTGATCCATATTATCACCTCAAGCGAACAAAAATGTATATAATCGTATATTAATTCACAAATATAAATATATAAAAAATAGGCGGTAAGACAAAAGTCTTACCGCCTAAAGTTGGTGCCGGAGGTGGGACTTGAACCCACACGGTGTTACCCGCTTGATTTTGAGTCAAGTGCGTCTGCCATTCCGCCACTCCGGCGTCTCGGAACATTTGTTATTATACAGATATCCCAAAACAATGTCAACACATTTTTTATATTTTATCTAAAATATTTTTAACCGTTTCCATACCTATGTCACATTGTTGCTTCCACGTAAGAGCTACACCTGTTATATAGCCTTTACGAGCATATTCCACATCAGTGGGAACACTTTCAGCACCATAATCTAGCTCGCCTGCCAGCCAATAGTAATCCTGCCCTCTTGAATTAATGCGAGCATCAATAATATTGCTATAAGTTTGTAAACCTTGGCTAACCATTTTAAAATGATCCCAATCACATACGCCACGTAATGGGAAGTTTACATTTAATAAACCATCAAATTGACCTTTTACATAAATCTTTTCAATCAATTCATGTATAAAAGGATGCATTTCATCACCGCGCTCAGTAGAATAGCGCTCTACAGATAATGCCAAGCCTGGAATGCCATAAAAACAACTTTCCATGGCAGCAGATACAGTACCAGAATATAGCACATCTGAGCCCAGATTAAAGCCATGATTAATACCTGAAATCACAAGATCAGGCATATCATCACTCAATAAATAACTAAGGCCAAACTTCATGCAATCAGAAGGAGTTCCCGTTAGAGCATAAAGGCGAGGATTTTCATCCTCGCCATTGTACGCGTCTAATTTTAAAGGAATCTCAGTCGTCAATGCATGGGATTTAGCACTTTGCTCATTTGCAGGTGCTACAACGGTAATTCGATAATATTGACTTAAGTACGATGCAAGACGGCGTAAACCATCTGCTAAAATACCATCATCATTACACATTAAAATATGCATAGTCACTCCTACAGATTCTATTTTTTATTCTTATTCATATTGCCCATACGTGTTAATTTTACGTCATTCAAACCAACAGCTCGCGTATGAACTGTATGAGACCATTCCTTATTATGACGACGGAACCAACCTAAAATATTTACAGGAACCCAAGAGTATACAAAAATTGGATATAACAAATAGTAGAACCAAATTTTAGGTGGAACCTTAATTTTTAACAACACAATAAGTGGGAACAAATATTGACCAATACCGATAATTTGCCATACAGACATCGGCATAATTTGATACAAAATATTTGTATAAATTGGCACATATGCATTGATATATGAAAATACTAAATATATAGTTGTCAACAACAAGAAATAAGGCTGACTAACTTGTAAAATGCCATCTAGGATAACGATATTTCCTTGTTTAATGCCTGCGGCAAATAATTTAGGAATATATCGATCCGCACAGTCAAATTGACCTTGTGCCCAACGTAAACGTTGTTTACAAGAAGCCATCATAGTCGTAACTTTTTCATCATACACAATGGCATCGTGAGCCCAAGTAGTTTTAAGACCATGTGTTAATAGCTTCATAGAAAATTCCATATCCTCAGTTAAGCTATTACAATCCCAGCCATATTCACGGATGATAGATGTACGTATACACATACCAGTACCACCTAGTGCCGTGGACAAGCCAATGCGGTATTTTGCCAAATGCCACATATGATTAACCATCCAAAACATTATGGAAAATGTACCCGCAACCCAAGAGTCTGTTGGGTTTTTAGAGTTCAAATAACCTTGAATTACAGACTCACCTTTTTCAAGATGATCATTCATTTCTAACATAAATTGTGGATGTACTAAATTATCGGCATCAAAGATAAGAAAGGCATCATATTTCCGATCCATTTTTTCCACACGATCAAACATCCATCCCATGGCATAGCCTTTGCCTACTTCTTCTTTATTGAATCGTTCATGTACATTGGCACCTGCAGCACTTGCTACCTCAGCAGTCTTATCTGTACAGTTATCGGCAACAACAAAGATATCGTACAACTCATCAGGGTAGTCCAAACTACGTAAGTTTTTTACTAACTCACCAACTACTGCTTCCTCATTATGAGCACATACAACGATAGCAAAGGAATTTTTAGGGGTATAGTTTTTATGTACTCGAGACCGCCACATACCAATTACGGCGAGCACAAAATAATAAACCGTATAAATTACGATTATTACCTGCATAGGGATCAATATCAGATCCAGTAGGTAATTCATACTATTATCCTCCACACACTTATTTACGCACTATATTTAACGCCCCATTAACAAGGCCAAATACTACATAACCAGCAAAAATCATCACTGCCCATGTATGCCAATCATATACGAGACAAGCTATGACAAAAATAGCAGTTAGTACAATGGAAAGTTTATTAATATTGATTGCAGTTTTACCTTTGAAGTCTGGGTATTTTACTTCACTAACCATTAAGAAGCCTACACCAATCATGCAAACTACTAATACAAATTGAGGAACCTCTACACCACACAATACGTAGG
>CATWLR010000015.1:0-8831 GCA_958351665.1 Veillonella infantium
TAAGCATAAGGCTAATATTGTTTCTAACAGTGAAGCTGAAAGAGTTCGTAAAATCGTAGCCCATGTAGGCGGATTTGATATTGCGGCTATTCTTGGGGCTATGCTCGCTTGTGTTGAGTTTAAAAAGCCTTTTGTCATTGATGGCTTTATTACAGCTGTAGCAGCAGCTTGCGGGGTTCACATGAATGCTCGTGTTAAGGATTATGCATTACCATCTCATAACTCTCGAGAAAAAGGTACAGAGCTAGCTTTAGCTGAGGTAGGTATGACACAAGACATGGTTCCTATTCAAGCTCAAATGTCGATGGGGGAAGGCACAGGAGCCATCTTGATGGTGCAAATGTTGAAAACTACACAGCATATGTTTGTACATGTAGGTACTTTTGCAGATTTGATGAAATTATAAGGAGAAAGAATGAAAATAAATAAATACTTTGATATACATTTTGAGCGAGCTGATGATGCAACTATCGCTAAAAGACTGATAGGTGGTGCTAAAATTAAGGAACCTGCTTTGGTTATCTTGATCCTCTCCATGTTTATTGCCTCTATTGGGTTGAATATGAATAGTACGGCAGTTGTTATTGGTGCTATGCTTATATCGCCGTTGATGGGACCTATTTTAGCAATTGGTTTTGGCTTCGCTACGCTTAATTTTACAGTTGTGAAGAGTGGTATTTTAAGATTGTCCTTACAGATTACGATTGCTGTTTTGGCATCTGCTTTATATTTTTATATTTCTCCCGTTCAGGCGGCTACATCTGAACTATTAGCGCGTACAGAACCGAATATTTTTGATGTATTCATTGCTATATTTGGTGGGTTAGCTGGGATTATTGGGCAAACGCGTAAGACCTTAGATAATGTTATACCAGGTGTTGCGATTGCGACTGCACTTATGCCACCACTATGTACGGCAGGATATGGACTGGCTAATGGAAATTGGCAATATTTCTTTGGGGCTAGCTATTTATTCTTTATAAATGCATTCTTCATCTTCTTTGCATCTTTTATTGTTTTAAAGGGTGTATATAGTTTGCCATTCCATAAACAAGCAGAAGAGGTTAATCGTCGTAACCAGCTAATATTTCTCGTGATTGGTCTTATTATGGCTATACCAAGTATTTATGCAGGCTATGATATGACCATCAAGTATTCTGAGTCAAATCATATGGAGCAGTTTATTAAGAATGATATTAATCAAGAGGGACGTCGACAAGTGATTGATTATTCATTGGATCAAACGAATAAGCTAGTAAACATAGTAGTTATAGGAGCTCCTGTGACTTCAGAGGAGCAAGCCCAGTTGGATGACAAGTTACAGAAAGATGAGTACTTGCAACCTTATACATTACGATTTGTTAATAGCGTAGATGAGCAAAAATCTAATATGGATAAGACGAACTTGAATAAATCTTCAGAGAATCTTGGAACATATAAAAACTTAAGTAATCTATACCAGCCGACTTATCAATTAGTAAGTGAAACTTTAAATACTATGAAAACGACAGAAGCTGAAGCAAAGGCGTTATTCCCGTTTGTAAGCAAAGTGGAAGGCATGCCTTTAATAGATAATCTAGAACAGCCTAAAGCGAGTCGCTATATGGTGATTATCCATACTACATCCACTATATCTGATGCAGATTTGAAACGAATAAAAGCTTGGTTAGAGGCTAAATTATCAGCACCTGTAACTATTTCTGTGGAGCAAACAACGTCAACTCAATAAGTTGATTTTTTGATTTTGATTAGATTGTTTATTATATAGAGCGATATGTATAACGGTACTAAGTTTGATTGAATCTATTAGGTATATTACCTAGTAGTACGGGGAATCATCTTAGTACCGTTTTTATGTACTTGGCATAGCTAAATGTAATTACTCTTGTTTTGCTATAGATTAAAGTTATATTAATATATATATAAAATCTATTATACGAGTAGGAATTAAACTGATATACTTACTACATCGAAATTATTGAATAATCAAATGTAGATACAAGATAAGAAAAATAGATTTATTATAATATCTACGAATGTTGTATACGTATGAGTCCTCGTCCGAGATGTAGGTTTTCATCGTAGATAGGAGGATTACATGAAAAAATGGTTAGCATTGGCAGCGACGGCCGTACTAGGTGCGTCCTTATTGATTAGTGGTTGTGGCTCTTCCACAAATAACGCGAGCTCTAGTGGCTCTAAAGAGGTATTAAAGGTAGCCGCAAATCCTGTACCTCATGCTGAAATTTTAGAACAAGTTAAACCTATTTTGGCTAAGGAAGGTGTAGACTTACAAATCGTTGAATTTACAGACTACATTCAACCAAATATGGCTCTATCTAGCCATGAAGTAGATGCAAACTTCTTTGCAAACGTACCTTACCAAAATAACTACAATAAAGATCATGGTACAAACTTTGTAAGCTTTGCACCAGTTCACATCGAGCCATTGGCTATCTACTCTCAAAAAATTAAAGACTTGAAAGACTTGCCAAATGGCGCAAAAGTAGCAATTCCATCTGATCCAACAAACAGTGCTCGTGCACTTCTCTTGTTGCAAAGTGCAGGTCTTGTAACTTTGAAAGATCCAACTGGTTTGACTAACACACCATTTGATATAACTAGCAATCCTAAAAATATTCAAATTACTGAGTTAGAAGCAGCTCAAATTCCTCGTTCCATCCAAGATTTAGATGCAGCAGTAATCAATGCTAACTATGCGTTGCCAGCTGGTCTTAATCCTACAAAAGATGGCTTATTCGTAGAAAAAGCTGACTCTCCATATGCAAATCTTCTTTCTGTTAACCCTGGTGATGAAAACAAACCAGCTATCCAAAAATTAGCTAAAGCATTACAATCTCCAGAAGTTAAGAAGTTCATCGAAGAACACTACAAGGGAGCTATCATCCCAGCGTTCTAATTGATCGTTAATAATATATGTATCTGATACAATACCTTCTCATGACAAACTCTATAGATACGAAAAAGGCGTAACACCATTGGTGTTACGCCTTTTTTATTATATTATGCATCAATTGGTTTTGCATATTTTTTCCGATATGAATGTGGTGTTTCAGTGGTAGCCATTTTGAAAATTTTACAGAAATAACTAGTTCTGTTATAGCCTAATGTTTTACTGATCTGATTAACTGTTAGTTGGGAATATACTAATAGTTTTTTTGCTTCTTGTATGCGTAATAGTGTTATATATTGCACTACTGAAAGTCCCGTATCATCTTTAAAAATCTTAGAGAAGTAGGACTCACTTAAATGAATATGTTCCGAAATTCTTCTGAGCGACACTCGTTTGCTCAGATTTTTTTCTATATATAACATAGCCTTTCGAATTTCTGGACGATTAATAGGTCGTTCAGACTCCACAAAGTCTGGCAATTGTTCATAAGGCATCTCTTCTGCTATGGCATCGTTAAATGGGAAGTAGTGTTCTACCAAAATCCGTAATACCTTTGTTGCACTGTAAATTTGTTCAGCTGTCAAAACTGGCAAGGTCCGATATAAGGCACGAAGTTTGGTGTCATCATGCCAATCGGTTTGGGTAGGAAGAATAGGTTTGATCGTCGTATCTTCTGTTTTTGTTTGACCTGCCATAATAAATCCTAAAATGGCTCCATCTTTCATAACCGGAACAGAGAAATCGATGAGGCCCATGTGACAGCGATACGGACAGGATGATAGTTCTTTTGTAGCATCTAGGCCACCATATAAGTGGCATAGATTGGATTGCGCCTTACAACCTTGCAAAAAGGGGAAAAGTTATATTCTTGAGATAACACTTTTCCACGATTATTAACAAAAATAGCCGCAATCTTTGTTATGTTTGTGAAATCGCGCATGATTTCATTAATAAGCTTAGTATCTTCATTCGTACAAATCATGGTAAAACCTCCAATCACAAATGTGTTAAGAGGGCTAGTAAGCACACCGCTAAAATAGCTCTACTTGCTCTCTATCTAAAGGGTAGGCTCTAAACCTGAGAAAAGAGAAAAGTGACATACCACCTAAAATTCATATACCTATAAAATTACGTTATTTCTTGCTTTTACATGTATAAGTATAACAGGATTGTCGTATTTTTGTAATAGAAAAATCGCATTTTACGAATATACATAAAAAAGTTGCATTTAATAATTTTTATAATAAAGGTAGATAAAAGCCTTATAGTACATGTATTTAGAAAGGATTGAGTCCGATGGGTTGTGACTGAATAGCAAGGCATGCTCTATAGTAATATATGGTGTACAGAATTTAAGGTTGCATACATATGAATGATTAAAGAAATGATAAAAAATATAAAATGGTATACCGCAACATAGTTTTCTGTACATAGATACTTTCATTATACGTATGGAGGGTATTATGGCGACAACATGTGGATTAACTGAATTTGTAGGGACTAGTAAAACTGGTGATACTATTGGTCTCGTAATTGCTAACGTAGATCAACAAGTATTAGATGCGATGAAACTAAAGAAAAAATATCGTTCCATCGGTATTTTAGGCGCTCGTACTGGTGCAGGTCCTCATATTATGGCAGCTGACGAAGCAGTAAAAGCGACAAATACTGAAATTGTTAGCATTGAATTACCTCGTGATACTAAAGGTGGAGCAGGTCATGGCTCTCTTATCATCTTTGGTGGTGATGATGTATCCGATGTAAAACGCGCTATTGAAGTGGCATTGGCTGAAGTGGAACGCACCTTTGGCGATGTATACGCAAACGATGCGGGACATCTTGAATTGCAATATACAGCACGCGCTAGCCATGCAGTAAATGCTGCATTTGGCGCTCCTGAAGGTAAAGCTTTTGGTCTTATCGTAGGTGCTCCAGCAGCTATTGGCGTAGTTATGGCCGATGTAGCTGTCAAATCTGCAAACGTTGATGTAATCGGTTATGCATCTCCTTCTGCAGGTACAAGTAATTCTAACGAAGTAATTTTACAGATTTCTGGCGATTCTGGGGCTGTACGACAAGCGGTTATTTCTGCTCGTGAAGTAGGTAAACAATTGCTCGGTACTATGGGTGACGAACCAGTGAACGGAGCCCCTTCCTATATCTAATCTGAAAGGATGGTATGCCCTATGAAATCAAAACGTTTCGAAGTCTTAAGTCAACGTCCTGTCAATCAGGATGGTTATGTAAAGGAATGGGTAGAGGAAGGTTTTATAGCCATGGAATCTCCTCAAGATCCAAAGCCTAGCCTCAAAATCGAAGGTGGTCGCATCGTTGAACTCGATGGTAAACGCCGCGAAGATTTTGATCTTATCGATACATTTATTGCAAATTACGGTATCGTTCTCGATGGTGCTCAAGAAGCAATGGCAAAGGATTCAAAAGAGATTGCTAATATGATGCTTACACCATCAGTACCTCGTGAAGAAATCGTTAAGATTTGTAAATCTATTACTCCAGCGAAAATGCTTGAAGTTGTTTCTACTATGAATGTTGTTGAAATGATGCAATGTATGCAAAAAATGCGTGCTCGTCGTACAATGGCTAACCAAGCCCATGTAACGAACGTAAACGACAATCCAGTGCAAATCGCAGCGGATGCTGCGGAAGGTGCACTTCGTGGGTTTGCAGAAGAAGAAACAACAGTAGCCGTTGCTCGTTACGCACCACTTAATGCGATTAGCTTACTCGTAGGCTCTCAATGTGGTCGCCCAGGTGTATTGACACAATGCTCCTTAGAAGAAGCGACAGAATTGGAGCTTGGCATGCGTGGCTTCACAGCTTATGCAGAAACAATTTCCGTATATGGTACAGAAGACGTATTTACCGATGGTGATGATACACCTTGGTCTAAAGGATTCCTCGCATCTGCTTATGCATCTCGTGGTCTTAAAATGCGCTTCACCTCTGGTACAGGTTCTGAAGTACAAATGGGTCAAGCAGAAGGTAAATCTATGTTGTACCTTGAAATTCGTTGCCTATACATCACAAAAGGCGCTGGCGTACAAGGTATCCAAAATGGTTCTGTAAGTTGTATCGGTATTCCAGCAGCTGTACCTTCTGGTATCCGCGCTGTATTAGCAGAAAACCTTGTAGCAGCTATGCTCGACCTAGAATGTGCATCTAGTAATGACCAAACATTCAGTCATTCTGATTTGCGTAGAACAGCTCGTACATTGATGCAATTTGCACCAGGTACTGACTTTATCTGTTCTGGTTATAGCTCTACACCAAACTATGACAACATGTTTGCTGGGTCCAACTGGGATGCAGAGGACTATGATGACTGGACAGTTATCCAACGTGACCTCAAGGTAAATGGCGGTCTTATCCCTGCTCGCGAAGAAGAAGTAGTAGCAGTTCGTAATAAAGCGGCTCGTGCACTACAAGCTTTGTTCAAAGCATTAGGTTTGCCTCCGATTACAGATCAAGAGGTAGAGGCTGCTACTTATGCGAACGGCTCTAAAGACATGCCTCCTCGCGACAAGGTTGCAGATATTAAAGCGGCTCAAGACTTGTTGAACCGCGGTGTTACAGGCGTTGACTTCGTAAAAGGCTTAGCTAAAGAAGGTCATCCTGATGTAGCACAAAGTATTTTGAATCTATTAAAACAAAAAATCTCCGGCGATTACTTACAAACATCGGCCATCTTTGATCGTGATTTCAACGTTATCTCCGCGATTAACAATAGAAATGACTATCAAGGTGTTGGCACAGGTTATCGTGTGGAAGGTGAAGATTGGGAACGCATTAAAAATATTCCAAACGCCATTGATCCACGGGATATATAAGGAGGTGTCATGATGGCTGAAATTAACAGAGATGTATTACGTTCTATTATCCTAGACGTTTTACAAGAAATGGGTGGTGTTCATGAAGCACCACAATTCAAGGCTAGTGCTGGTGAAAGCACAACACCAAGTGCAGCTCCTCGACATGAAGATCCAACTGGTGACGATAACTGGCTCCAAACTGGTGGTCCTGCACAACCTGGTACAAGCGCAGATGAAGTGGTTATTGCTGTTGGCCCTGCCTTTGGCCGTAGTCAACGACAAACTATCGTTGGTGTACCGCATCAAGAGGTAATTCGCCAATTAGTAGCTGGTATCGAAGAAGAAGGGCTAAAAGCTCGTGTAATTCGCGTATACCGTTCCTCTGACGTAGCGGCCGTAGCCGTTGAAGGTGATTCTATTTCTGGATCTGGTGTATGCATCGGTATTCAATCTAAAGGTACTACTTTGATTCACCAACGCGATTTACAACCACTTTCAAATTTGGAATTATTCCCTCAAGCACCTCTATTAACAGCTGAAACATACCGTGCTATCGGTAAAAATGCTGCTAAATATGCTAAGGGCGAATCCCCAACACCAGTACCAACATTGAACGATCAAATGGCTCGTCCAAAATACCAAGCATTATCTGCATTGCTTCATATCAAGGAAACTAAGCATGTAGTAAAAGGTAAGCCAGCTGATGAAGTTCGTGTCACTGTATAAGGAGGTTTACTATGGCTAACGAATTAGAAGCCTTAATTCGGCAGATCGTATCTGAAATAGAAGGGGCAAAGGGAAATACCACACAATACTCTGCGCCTCATACATCATCTACACCTAATACAACAGTTGTAGATAGGGTGGCTACCATCGAGGATTATCCGATTGCTAAAAAACATCCAGAATGGATTGATCTTGGTCAAGGTCGAGACTTAAGCCATATTACGATGGATAACGTAATGGCTGGACATATCACAATGGACGATTTAAAAATTTCTCCATCTATTTTGAAAGCCCAAGGTCAAATTGCTAAGGCTGGGGGGCGAGATCAAATTGAACTCAACTTCTCTCGCGCTGCAGAAATGACAAAGGTAAGTGATAAACGCTTACTTGAAATGTATAATGCACTTCGTCCATATCGTTCTTCCAAACAAGAATTGTTAGATATTGCTAGCGAACTTGATGGTTTAGGGGCTCCAATTTGTGCAAACTTTGTACGAGAAGCTGCAGAAAATTACGAACGTCGTAAAAAACTTAAAGGTGATAATTAACCTATAGGAGATGTCATTATGAAACGAATTGTTGGCATCGATATCGGAAACTCTACAACAGAAGCGGCCTTGGCCGAAATTCATAGCAATGGCGAGATAAAGTTCTTATCTTCTGCAATAGCTAGTACCACAGGTATTAAAGGAACACGCGAAAATATCGTAGGTCTCATGGATGCCCTCAAGTCGCTAATCAGGTCTGCTAATCTTACACTCCGAGACATTGACTTAGTTCGCATTAATGAGGCTACACCAGTTATCGGTGATGTGGCCATGGAAACGATTACGGAAACTATAATTACAGAATCTACCATGATTGGTCACAATCCTAAAACACCAGGTGGTTTAGGCCTTGGCGTAGGCTATACGGTTCCCATTGAGCAACTGATTGATAAGCCACAAGGTCAGCCATACATCGTGGTAGCTCCAAAGATTATCGATTTTGAATTGGTAGCACAGCTTATTAATGCGTATTGTAAACGAGGTTATGATATTCGAGCTGCTATTCTTCAAGCCGATGATGGCGTACTCGTTAACAATCGATTGGATCATAAAATTCCTATCGTAGACGAGGTTGCGTATATCGATAAAATCCCAATGGGAATGCTTTCTGCTGTAGAGGTTGTAGAACCGGGGCAAGTAGTATCACAATTATCGAATCCTTATGGAATTGCCACT
The DNA here is from genome assembly GCA_958351665.1 of Veillonella infantium. Taxonomy (GTDB): domain Bacteria; phylum Bacillota; class Negativicutes; order Veillonellales; family Veillonellaceae; genus Veillonella; species Veillonella infantium_A. The sequence goes on from CATWLR010000015.1 coordinate 8,694, forward strand.
GTATTTGAGCTTTCACCAGAGGAAACAAAGAATATTGTACCAATTGCTAGAGCCCTCATCGGGAACCGTTCTGCTGTAGTCATTAAAACACCGGCAGGGGACGTTAAGGAGCGGGTAATACCGGCAGGATCCATCATT
>CATWLR010000016.1:0-8797 GCA_958351665.1 Veillonella infantium
CGGTACAAGATACTAAAGCCTATTTACGACAAAATAATCTGATTTTGCATCATTCTAGTAGGAATACGGCTCAATTGATCTCTGAATCTTTATATGATGGTATTCTACATACAGGTCTTGCCAGTGTGATGCGTAATAAACAACCTAAGAAGAAATGTTGATTATTTGACAAAATTATAACTGAAAGGAGTAATAAGAATGAGAATTAAGAGTTTAGTTGAGAAAATGGGTGGAGTTGTAAGGGTCGGAGCAAAGCCTTTCGATCCTTTATCACGAAAAATAATGTCAAAATTTCTAGATGTTGATAGAAAAGAATTTTCTGATTATTTAGATTATTTGACGTGTTTTGGAGGAGAGACATATCTAAATGAAGTATTTTATAAATTAACCATGTATAACAATGGCCTACCAAGCTATTGTTATCCCTCTGATTCACCAATAGAAAATGTTGTAATAAAGAAAGGGGAATTTGGTTGTTTCTACGGGGAAGGGGAATCGTATCAAACTGGCTATTCATTGAGCAATGCTATAAAAAAAATGGAAAATAGGATTCCTACTAACAAATTTTTTATTGGTACCATGAAAACGAATGGGATGAAGAAGATTATTTTGATGATTTTGGAAAAACTATGCCTGAAGAAGTAAAGATGCAAAATATGTATTTAGTCGGAGAAGATTTGTATGACTGTTTTAATCGTATGGTCTTAGAAGAAGAATAATTGTTTGAAATATTGGTTCTTTAACAATCGCATCACTAGTCAGCATGAAGGTCGTTTGGGACAGTAGATATACCTATATTTACACTCATGTTACTAAATCAATGCACGATGATGTAATTAATAAGCTAAACCAAAGGCAAGCATAGAGTGCGAATATATATTTATATGTATTGTGCTTATTGATGCGGTATAGGACATTTGACGGACATTTAAAAGACATTTGTCTTCAATTTTAGATATTAATATACTTGGTAAGGCAATTGGAGCCCGTTCCTTGAATAGTAATATATAGAACCCTTTATCAAATTGATAGAGGGTTCTTTTGTGTTATCCGTCATGCTTTGTATTTGAAAAATTCTTTCTATTTATAGTATGATTACTTTATATGTTTTTATTCTGTAGAAAGGAGCTCGTATGAATCGACTTAGTTTCTCACGAACTCAGATTTTAATTCTTGTCAGTGTATGGCTAACATTTTTGATTAGCTTTGTTATGCGCTTATCTTGGGCATCTTTGATGCCTATCGTTAACGAGGCATTGAATTTTACTCCTCAAATGGGAACAGCTTATTTATCTGCCTTTTATATGGGCTATGCTATCATGGTTCTACCAGGTGGTATCTTAGCGGATCGCATTGGTTACCGTTACACCATTTTGGTGAGCTTGCTTGCCATGGCAGTTATTACGGCATTGATGAGTACCATCGATAATTACACCTATGGTTGGGTATTGCGATTTTTATTAGGTATTGTATCTGGTCCTGTACAAGCATCTTGTTTAAGTGCTATTGGGGATTACTTTGGACCTAATCAACGTGGTGCTGCAGTTGGTATCTTTATGTCCTGTACATCCCTTGGATTGACCACTGTAAACCTATACGCACCATATGTGGCAACTAACTATGGCTGGCAAAATGCATTTCTGTTAACAGCAGTATTACCAATCCTTGTTTTCATTCTTAGCTACTTTACGGTTCGTAAGCCAAGTGCTGAGATTTTAGCTCAACGAGAAGCAGAGGTGAGTGCTGCATCTGCTCATATAGGTGAAAAGACTTCCTTAAAGGAAAATTTGCTACATGTTTTAAAAAATCGCAACATTTGTTGCCTTGCCTTTGCAGGCTTCTTTGCTACCGGTGCTACCTGGGCCGTGGCGCAATGGTCAAACTTGTACAGGGTTAAACAGCTCGGCGTTAATGCCATCTATGCAGGTCATGTAATGTCCGCCTTTGGTTTAGCAGCGCTTATTGCGAAACCGACTATTGGTATCTTATCCGATATATTACCGATTAAGAAAAACCATTTGGTAGCGCTTGTTATGTTCTTATTTGCACCAGCATTGATCCTCTTTGCGAGCACCACAAATCCAGATATGCTCTTTATAACAGGTCCAATTCTTGGTATTGGTGCTTTCATGCATAGTGCTTTAACAAATGCTCTCGTAATTCAATCCGCGGCACCTCATTTACGCGGTACAACTGCAGGCTTTGTAAACTTGTTTAATCAGATCGGCGTTATGTTGGCACCTATGATTTTAGGCAGCATGTTAACTGCTACAGGCAGCTATCAATCTGCATTGATGACCCTTGCCATTGCACCAGTTATCGGTGCTATTGCATTGTTCTTTGTACGTCTTAAATAATGTGAAAGCATCATACAATAGTTTCTTCTGATTGTATGGAAACAAACAAAATATGAAACAAAAGAGACTGAATTAGATCTCCTAAATGAACTGCACCTCCAAAAATTGTGTTCAATTTTTGGAGGTGCAGTTCAAAATAGGGGACAGTTCAGTCTCTTTTTATACGTTACGAGTAACTATATTTTTTGATTATGGTTTTTGCGGTGCATGATAATCAGGTTGCGGTCTCCAATCACTCATAGGTGTATTTGGATCTGGCATGTCCTGATTTTGAATGTCGAGAATCCAATCACTAGGTCGAGGCCCTAGTGGAGGAGGAGTTGAAACGGGTCCATATATACCTAATTTAGAAGGAGATAACCGTGGTTGATTAGATGTATAAGGAGATTCTAATTGGTTTAGCGGTTTATAGACACCTTCTGGTGGTTGAACTCCAAATAATGGCTTATCTTCTGTTGGAGCCGGTGTACTCAATGGTTTATATGGACGAGGTGGTACGTATGGGTTCTTAGATGTATAGGTAATACGCTCTAATTCCAATGCATTATGTAAAATAAATTGACCTATTTCAGCTACAGGAGAACCCTTTGTAGCGACGTGAGCACCTGTAGATAGAACAGAACGCTGATTATTAGCAGTTCCTATAGGTGCGCCATTTACTTGGTAGAATTTCGCCGGTGCTACATGCCAATCCATAAGATAAATATCTTTAGATGTGTTACCACGATGGTATGTATAATTAGTTGAATAATCAGCAATAATATTCTGCTTTTTATAGAGACTAATTGTACGAGCGTGAAGTGTACTATATGTAGGACCTGACTGTGCTAGGCTAAGTGTACTTAAGTCGATATACACAGTCTCCGAAGGGCTATTATAAGCAACTTGAAATTGGGTAGGTTTATTTTCTAATTCGTATTGTGAAATGGCACTAGCTGTTTGAAGACTAGCCAGTGCAATCGCTAAAAAGGGATATAGTTTTCTCATCTTTGACCTCTCTTATGTGGAATTAGTATACCATAGTCAAACATGTAATTCTATAAAAAATGCATATAAAAATCCATAGTATGTATATTGTATATAATTGTCATTTTGTTATATGATTAATGCATAGTTATAGGAGGGATACATATGGAAATCATCTGTTTTGGCGATAGCATTACCCGTGGTTATGATGTGCCTTATGGCCAAGGTTGGGTTGAAATTTGTGATGCATCTATAGAGGGTGTACATTTTACTAATTATGGTGAAGACGGATGCTCCGTTCAGGGCATGATTTATAACATTGAAAAATGGCTACCTACAGCTATAGCTGATCCAACGCGTCATATCTTTTTAATGTGTGGTACTAATGATATTTTGCAAGGCCGAGATAGTACATATGTGTTCAAGATCTTGGTGAAAGCTATTGAACTAGCGAGCACAAAGGGGAAGGTTATTATTGGTTTAGAAACACAAATCGATAGTGATATGGATGGACTCGACATTGTAGTGAGAGAGGTCAATGAACAACTGAAAGCCTATGCTGCAGAGCATGATTTGAAGGTTATAGACTTTTATACATCATTATACGAAGCGGATCAAATCGGCCAAATTGTCTTTGCCGGTGAAGTACATCCTAATGCACGAGGCTATCGTTTGATGGCTTATAAAGCGTTAGAAGTATTTACAAGATTATCGTAAAAAAATAAATCTAAGAATTCAATTGATAAGATGCATAAAAAGCCCCGAATGAGATACCTCATTCGGGGCTTTGGTGATTTATATAGTCTTCATGTGTGAAGGTTTATAGCCTTCACGTTATAGTTAATTCGTAACGAATTATAGTTAGAATTAGCGAGTACGTGCGTTAGATACGCGAGCAGATTGTGCAATTGCGTATGCAGTACCTTTAACTAAATCGTAAGCATCAGCAGTGTTGCCAGATACTGTTACAGCCGCTACAGTGTCGTCAGTTACTGCGAACAATGCAGTTGCGTAAGGGTGTTGTGCACCGTTTGGAACTGTTACTGCACCGGATTTTACAACGATGTAACGATTGCCGTTGTTGAATACGTCATATTGAGCAGCTTGTTTTACACCATCATAGCTTTCATTGTAAGCGAATAATGCAGCAACTTCACCGCCTACTACTTGACCAGTTTGTTGCATGGAACGCAATTTAGCAGCTGCTACAGCTGTTGGTTGCGTCATGTTAACAGTGATACGCAAGGAGTTGTTGTTTACAACTGCTTCAGTGATTACGTTTGTAGAGAATACGTTTGCAACGCCATCGCCAGCACGATTGTAGGAGCTAGCAGTTTTCACTTGGTAGCCGTTAGTGTATGCAGGCAAGTCGTAAGTGTAGGATTTGCCGTTCAACAACAAGTCGAATGCGTTTAATTGGTTAGTTTTATAACGGGAAACGTATGCACTACCGTTGCCATTAGCTGTTACAGAAGTTACAGTTTCTTGGTATACAGGTTGGTAGCTAGGTGCGATAGGGTCCATGATTTGAAGACCTACTGCAGTTGTTTGAGGTGCTACGAAGATTGGATCACCCAATTCTTTGGATACAGGCATTTGTTGAGCCATGTCACCTGCAGTGTAAGGTACCGCTGGTAATGGTTTATAACCAGGGCGTGGTGCACTTGTTACATAACCAGATTGGTACGCTGGTGTAGCTGCTTGAGGTGCAGCGTAAGTATATTGCTCAGCTGCAGCGCGTTCGTAAGCACGTGCATTAGCATCAACAGATGCTGCAAAAGCAGAGAAAGACATAGTTGTAGCTGCAAATACTGCGAAAGCAGCTGCTAAATGTTTTTTGTTCATAATAGTTCACTCCTAAATACATGATTTTACAAATAACACAAATACTAATCTGTATTATATATGAAATTCTGTTAATTGTAAATAAAATATAAAATATTTTCTTAATTATAAACAAATATAATCAGATGAGTCAAATTTTGTACAATTAGCTTAAATTAACCCCAGAATTAAGCACAGAATGTCATATTACTATATAATAATATTTATATATAATGATATTATTATATCGAAAAAAATAGTTTTAGGCTATACCTAAGGACAAGAAATATATAAATAAGATGAAATTTGTGGATTTTATAAACTGAGATGGTGAGCGTTTCACTAGGGAGGTCTCATGAATATTAGCGTCTATTATGGACGAGCAGGATCAGGCAAGACGCGTGCCGTATATGAACGGATACGTCAAGTGATGACTGATTGTCCAGGGGAATCTATAATCTTACTCGTTCCTGAACCAGCTACGTATCGGGTAGAGCGGGAACTTGCTGAATTTATGCCTGAAAAAGGCTTTACTACAGTCCGTGTCGTAGGCTTTGGTCGTTTGGGGTACCAAGTATATCAATCCATAGGCTCCAAAGGGGCCGGTCAATCAAGCTTATCTAGCTTTGGCCGGTCTATGTTGTTGCGCCTTGTTATGAAGCGGAAACAAAAGGAGCTAGGTTTATTAGAGCAGGCAACTAAACGTCCTGAGTTTTCTTCTGTATTGCAACAGCTTTTTTCTGAGTTTCGCGCCTTCCGCGTCGGACCTGATGACCTTGAACGTGGGGCAGAGTCCGTTAAAAATCAAGTATTACAAAAGAAATTACAGGAACTTGCCATTTGTATGGCCGCCTACGAAGAGGAAATCAGTCGTCATGGGGAGCGCGACATCGATCCTATCATGGAAATCGTTGAGGCTTTGCCTCAATCTCCACTGATGGAAAATAGCCACGTATTTATTGATGGGTTCCATTGGTTTACACCGACTCACTACGAGTTGATCTATACCTTGTTTGATTTGGCTAAGGAAGCCGTTATTACCATCGACTTGCCAATGGCTCCAAAGGCTTTAAATGTTGCACGTCGAGGGGAGCATCTCTTTAGCCGTCCTTTAGAGATTTACGATACTTTAGTTGCTCGTTATGGATCTAGCATTAACTGGGTTGGATTTGACGGTAAACGGGGTCCTCGCATCGTACAAGAATTAGAATCCAATTACTTTACTAGTCCTAGCAAACAAAATTCTACCGATACTACTATTCCACTCATTCGTGGATATAATCGAGAACGGGAAGCTGATGCGGTGGCTCGCCGTATTTTAGCCTACGTAGAATCCTCTCCAGACGCACGTTACCGCGATGTATGTATTATGCTTCGCGAGTCGGAAACATACGGAGATACCTTGGAAAAGGTCTTCGGTCGGTATGGCATCCCCCATTTTATGGACCGCCAGCGACCTATGAAAAATCATCCATTAGGCGAATTGTTGACGGCTCTCTTTGATATCGTGCGCCATAGTTACAGCCGAGATAGTATGTTCCTCTTGCTTAAAACAGACTTGATGCCACTGAGCCGTGAGGCCGTAGATGAATTGGAGAACTATGTGCTCGAGTTTGGTATTGACCATTATAAATGGGAACGTGAAAGCTGGCCGTATTTACGAGGCTTTCATGAAGGGCAAGATGAAGAAAGTCACGCTGATGCACCGCGTAGGGCCCGTGTTAATAAAGCAAGACAAACTATTATGGAAATCCTATCCCCATGGTTTGACTTTGCTGCTCATAGCGAAGGACATACGGGGGCTGAATGGGGCGAACAGCTTTATGGTCTCTTAGAGACCTTGCAAGTGCCACAGCGCCTCTATGAATGGGCGAAGGACGCAGAAACGGTGGGCGATCAAGAGTCTAAAGCTAGCCATGAACAGATGTACAATGCTGTTATTTCTTTCATAGACGAAATCTCTATGGTTATGAAGGACGAAGTGTTGACACTGGATGAGATGATGTTGCTCCTTGAAGAAGGCTTGAGCGATGTAAATTATTCCATGATTCCACCGTCCTTGGATCATGTGGTAATTACTACCATTGAACGTGGTTATAGCCAATGGTGGCCTAAGGTATTCGTTATGGGCCTCAACCAAGGTGTATTCCCACAAAGCATGGGCGATGAAGGTCTTATTAAGGATAAGGAACGTCAAGAATTGGCGGAGGCCGGTATCACATTGGCTGAAGGGGCTTTGCCGAAGGCTTTCAACGAGAATTTCCTATTATACCTAGCTATGACGCGAGCATCCCATTCCTTGACTCTGTCCTATGCAAGTTCTGGCGAAGATGGAACCGGTCTTGAGCCATCCCTTGTGGTGAAACGACTAGAATCCCTTGGCTATGTAGATAAGGCGGTAGATATTCCGCTCTCTATTGCACCTGATACCGAGGCGGATTATGTATGGCGACCTTTACAGAGTTTGTCCTTATTGTCAGAGCGCTGGGGCGCCCTCTTTAGTGGTCATGAAGTCAATCCATTGTGGTGGGGCCTCTATAACTGGGCTCGTGAAAGCGACACCTATCGTCCTCGTTTAGGTGAGGTATCTCGTGGTATTCGAGATAATAATGATGTACCTGTCATTACGAAGGATTTAGTGAATGGATTGTTCCTATCTAAAGGTTATATGTCTGGTTCTGTGACGCGCCTAGAGAGATATCAGCAATGTCCGTTCAAGTTCTATGCCCAATATGGTTTGAAACTAGAACCTCGCCGTGTACGCTCCTTTGGGGCGCCTGAAATTGGTACATTCCTCCATGCAAACTTGGAGCGTTTAGGTAATTATCTATTAGATAACAATAAACAATGGCGTGACCTTAGCGAAGAGGATCAACATAGCTTGTGTCGTACGGTAGCGGAAGAGATTTTACAAGAAAATCAAGGTGGCGAGGAAACCAGCGATGCCTACCAAAAGGCAATCGAGCAGCGTGTACAAAGAACATTACATGTGACAGTAGACCGCCTCGTTGAGTGGTCGAAGCGCAGTGATTTTGATACGAAATACTTAGAGCAAGATTTTGGCCGTCAAGGCGGCTGGAATCCGATTCGCGTGCCTCTTGGAGAGGATCGTTATTTACGCCTCATCGGTCAAATTGACCGCATCGATGAATATACAAGGGACGGTCAAACCTATGGTATGGTTATCGACTACAAGTCTGGCGGTGCTCATGTGACGGCGCAAGATGTATACTATGGTCTTAAATTGCAGCTTATGACCTATCTATTGGCCTTAGAATCCGCTTATGGCAAAACGCATGGTGGCTCCATGTCACCGGCGGCGGTGGTATATTCCTATGTGAAGAATCCTAAAATTCCTGCCGATGCGCCTATATCTTATGAAGATGCAGTATCTTTGGCAAAGGAAAGCGATGCGTGGAAAAATAGTGGGTACTTCTCAGACGATGTTGAGTTGTTGACCCATATCGATAATAAGTTCTTATCCTATGGTCTTAAACAAGGCCCATATGTGCCAATTGCAACGACGAAAGATCAAACCATTTCTAGGAATGATTTGCGCAAGGTTAAGAATCCAGGTGAATTTGATGTGATGTGCCGTTACACCAATCATGTAATGGCTGACATCGGTTGCCACATTGGGGACGGTCAAT
>CATWLR010000017.1:0-8760 GCA_958351665.1 Veillonella infantium
ACCTCGTCCTTTGTAGGCATGCCGCCTTGGGCGCCCAAACGTTGGATGGAGAGGGCCGCAGCTGCATTGCCGTAGTGCAACGCGTCAGCTAAGCTTTTACCATTAACAATAGCTGTTGCAAAGGCACCGTTGAAGGTATCGCCTGCGCCTGTTGTATCTACTGGCTCAACCTTAAAGCCTGATACGGTGTGGATTTCACCGTTATCAGCGTAGCCTACACCTTTACTGCCAAGGGTAACGATGATTTTATTTTCATTAGCTAACAATGTTTGCTCTGTAGACTGCTCAGGGTAGAGGGCAGATAATTCATGCTCGTTTGGCGTAATATAGGTTGCCAATTCTAACCATTCAGGATTGAGGTCCGCTGCTGGAGCAGGATTTAAGAGGACTTTCACATGAGCCTCGTGGCAACGACGAACGATGTATTCGATGGTTGGAATAGGAATTTCGTTTTGCACCATTACGAGATCTGCTTGCTCGATAGTAGACCAAGCGTTATCTACTACGGACTGATCTACCTTAGCATTAGCGCCAGGAATAACGATAATACTGTTGTCCCCTTCAGCCAATGTGATGTGTGCCGTACCTGTTGTAGTGTCTGGAACCGTAACGATGTAGTCTGTGTTGATATGATTTTCTTTTAGATTATCTAAAATCATTTGGCCGTATGCATCTGCACCGATGCAACCTACCATAGTAACCTCTGCACCTAGACGAGCAGCAGCTACCGCTTGGTTTGCACCTTTGCCGCCGTGAGCGATGTGCAATTCGTTGCCCATAATTGTTTCCCCTGCTGTAGGGCGTTTGTCCGCGAGGACTACAATATCCATGTTGCAACTACCAATAACAACAATGCGATTCATAATAACTCCTTAATCAGCCTCATCCCTAAGTGGGACTAATAATGGATATCGTTAATTTTTATACATGAATTTCGCGATATTTTATGCAGAGAAATGTATATATAAATGGTATCGATAACCGCATAGGCGTTTACTTTCACATATCTATTAGTATAACTTAATCATTTATTAGTATAGCGTAAATACAGAACTTTATCTATATAAATAACTATAAAATATGGGTATAAGAAAAGGTATACCCAAAATCTGTGTTATATGAGTAAAAATGTACTCTTTTGATTTTGGATATACCTTATTATTTAAGAATTAATATAGTTATATATTAGTGAAAGCTTGGTTTGTCGTAGTGTGTGCCTGGTTCGCCAATACCAATGCTTGCACGGTGGAATGGAGTTTCATCATCTACATGCAAGATGTCGAAGATAGCTTTTACTATAGCTTCGCGTGTAACTTGGGCATCGTTAAATTGAACGCCTTCAGGAATGAGCTCATAATTTGTATTTTCTGGATCATTGTAGAGCCATGTGAGGCGCAAGATTGTGTAGTTTAAGTTGGATTCGCGCAATACATTGCGTGCTTGGCGTTCGCCTTGTACATAGCTAATCGGTAAGTTGTCGAAGGTCCATTTTTCAAGTGCTGCTGGGAATTCACCAGAGAGACCAGCCATGGAAAGGCCGATAACGCGGCGTACATTTTTGCGGCTCAATGCTTTCACGATGGATGCCATATCACTGCCAGACTCCATAGCGCCTACAAATACGATCTCTGCATTTGTTACAGCTTGCTCTAATTTTGCAGGATTTTGGAAGGAGCCCTCGATGACAGTAACTCGTTCATGCTCTAAAATTTCTGGATGTAAACGAGTACTCAATTGGCGACCATATAATGTAAGGTGCATATCTGTATATGTTAATAATGTAGCAGTCAACTTTTGTGCAATTTGGCCAGCGGCCCCTAAAATTGTAATATATTTGTACATATAGACCTCCTATGTCCCGGGCATAAGTATTTATATGCATTATATCACAACTATATGACGAGAAAGTGAGAATAGAAATTTAATTATGCTAGTGAAAGCTGTTTTGTATGCTGTAAAATAAAAAGTAAATATGGTATAATACAAAAGAAGAAGAGCCAATTAACGTTCTGGAATGCGTTAGGCTCATCTCCTAGGAAATTTGGAAAAATGAGAAATGGCCTAACGTCCCGTTTGGGGTGTTAGGTCGTTTTTATTTTACAATGGGGTCGAATATATCTAAGATGTGTTATGATGGGAAATATAAAATTGCTTTTAAGGGAGTGCTTATAAGAGCTATTTACACATGGTTCCACATAAGGTAATATTTAAGTACATAGAAAAACCATTATTGGTTTCAAGCGGCAGCATCGTTAATTCGGTGTTGCTTTATTTTTTATATAGGCGCCCACAGGGGTGCTTTTTTTATCTAAAACAGTACTTGTTTGTAATGGTATAATATTGATATAAAATACGTAAAAATACATGTCCAAAAGCCATATATTGATATTAAGACACATATAGCTTTGGCAGTATTGTTAATAGTGTTAGGGCTGGAAATGATGATTAATATACGAAAACTAGAAAATGAATTATGGGAAGCTGCAGATGCATTACGTGCAGGGTCTAAACTAACGTCAAATCAATATTGTATGCCTGTTTTAGGCCTTATCTTCTTACGCTATGCGTATAGTCGCTTTAAGCTGGTTGAGGCTGAAATTTTAAAAGATAGACCTATGCGTAATGGCCGTGTTATGCCTGTAGAAGCTAGTGACTTTAAGGCTAAAAGTGCCCTTTATTTACCAGTAGAAGCACAATATGACTATCTTCTTAATTTGCCAGAGGATATCAACGGTGCAGTTTTAACTAGTAAAGATGGTCAAGTTATGACTAGCCTAGGTGAAGTAGTCAATAATGCCATGGCTTTAATTGAAGATCAAAGTGCACAACTCACAGGGATATTGCCTAAGAACTATACAGATTTTTCAGATGAGCTATTAGCAGAAATCCTTCGTATCTTTAATAACTCTGCTCTTGATGAAGTAGGTGGAGATATCATTGGGCGAATCTATGAGTATTTCTTAAACAAATTCGCTAAGAACATTGCTTCTGATGATGGTGTGTTCTTTACGCCTAAATCTCTAGTTAAGATGATTGTTAATGTTCTTGAGCCAACTCATGGTACGCTATTCGACCCTGCCTGCGGATCTGGTGGTATGTTCATTCAATCTGGTGATTTTGTAAATGCTCATGGCATGAATGCAAATAGTGCGATGACATTTTATGGTCAAGAAAAGGTTGAGTATAATGCGCAACTTTGTTTAATGAATATGGCCGTTCATGGTTTAACTGGTGTTATTAAATCTGGTGATGAAGGCAATAGCTTTTACAATGATGCTCATCAATTAGATGGTCGTTGTGACTATATTATGGCTAATCCTCCATTTAACGTAGATAAGGTTAAATCTGAATCTACACAGGCTGCGGGACGTTTGCCATTTGGCATGCCTGGTATTAATAAAAATAAGGAAATTGGTAATGCCAATTATCTTTGGATTTCATATTTTTATAGCTATCTAAACGATACAGGCCGTGCTGGTTTCGTTATGGCCTCCTCTGCTACTGATAGTCAAGGTAAGGATAAGGATATTCGTGAAAGCCTTATAAAAACAGGTGCTGTGGATGTAATGGTGAGTGTTGGTAATAATTTCTTCTATACAAAATCTTTGCCATGCTCCCTATGGTTCTTTGATAAAGCAAAACCAGAGGCTATTAAAGATAAAGTATTATTCATTGATGCCCGTAATTACTATACAGTTGTCGATCGTACATTAAACGAATGGACAGAATGGCAATTAAAAAACTTAAATGCTATCGTTTGGCTCTATCGTGGTGAAAATGAGAAATATACCGAGCTACTTAACGAATATCGCCAAGTATTAGGTGAAGATAAAACCTTTGCTGAACACATAGAGACTCTTTCTAAAGAAGTGAAAGCTATTGAAGCAGAAGGTAAACAAGCTGTTGCTGATGCGGGTCGCGGTAAAGGTAAAAAAGTTCAGCAAGAATACGATGAAAAGGTAGAAGCTGTTAAAGAAACATTAACTATTGCCCAAGAAGCGCAGTGGTTATATGAAAAATTTGGGGATGGTGAATATGTAGACGTCCCAGGTTTATGTAAAATTGTGTATATTACAAATGAAGCTAAAGGTGACAATGAGGGTGTAAGCATTGAAGATAAAGGCTGGTCCCTCACACCAGGTGCTTATGTTGGTGTAGCCCCTGTAGAAGATGATGGTGTTAACTTTGAAGAACGAATGGCTGAAATACATGAAGAACTCTTAGCATTACAACAAGAATCTAATGCACTCATGGAAACTATCTCTAAAAATATGAAGGGAATCGGGTTATGAGTTGGTATAAAGATACGTTAGGTGAAGTTTCAGAGAAGATACAAACGGGTCCATTTGGATCTCAATTGCATCAATCTGATTATAGGGATGAAGGAGTTCCTGTAATAATGCCTAAAGATATGCTTGAAGGAAGAATAAGTACATTGTCTATTGCTCGAATCTCTAAAGAACATGTCGAACGATTAAATCAACATAAAGTTAAAAGTGGTGATATTATATATTCTCGTAGAGGTGATGTAGGTAAATGTGCACTTATAACGAACAAAGAAGAAGGTTGGTTATGTGGAACTGGTTGTTTAAAGGTTACTTTGAATCCTAATAAAATTATTCCTAAATTCGCTTTTTATCAGTTACAAAGAAAAGAGAGTATAGGATGGTTAATTAATCATGCTGTAGGCTCTACAATGCTAAATTTGAATACATCAATACTAACTAAACTTCCAATAGAAATAACTGATTTAGATAAGCAACAATCTATAGTAAATGTACTGGCTAGCTATGATGATCTCATTGAAAATAACCAAAAGCAAATCGAGCTCCTTGAAGAGTCTGCACAGCGCTTATATAAGGAATGGTTTGTAGATTTACGATTTCCTGGGCATGAAAATGTAGAAATTATAGATGGGATTCCCGTTGAATGGGAGTATTTAGAGTTTTTAGATATAGCACCTATAATTACAGGTAAAAAAGATGCAAATTTTAGTAGTGAAAATGGAAAATATTTATTTTTTACCTGTTCACAACAACCACTATTAGCAGAGTCTTATTCATATGATTGTGACGCCGTAATACTAGCTGGTAATGGTGACTTCAATGTTAAGTTATATCGCGGGAAATTTGAGGCATATCAGAGAACTTATGTGCTTTCACCGTATAAAACGGAACATTTATATTTGCTATTTTATACGATAAAAAATCGTATGAATTATTTGATACAGGGAGCTAGTGGTTCTACGATTAAATTTCTTACAAAAGGGATGATTGCTGATATTAAAGTTTTAGTCCCTACTTGTGAAATTCTTAATCAATATAATGAGATTGCAGAATCATTACAGCGTCAGCTAGAAGTTTTGACTTATCAAAATAAACTGTTGACTGAAGCCCGCGATCGTTTACTCCCTAAGCTTATGAGTGGGGAAATAGAGGTGTAAAGGAGGTGTTACTATGAGCCATGATTATTCTGAAGAGAAACTAGTTCAGGATAGTGCTTGTGATGTGCTACAGAATAAATTGGGGTGGAAGGTTGCTTATGCATATAATTTAGAGCAACTCGGAGTAGATGGCACATTTGGTAGGACCAGTTATAAAGAAGTCTTATTGACTAGAGAGATCCGTAAGGTTCTTAAACGACTCAATCCTTGGATTAATGAACAACAAATTATAGAGGCAATTACCAAATTAGCTCGTAGAATATCAACAGCATCTTTAATACAAATCAACGAAGAGAAATACAACTATCTTCGTGATGGTATTCCTGTAACAGTTAAGCGTCCTGATGGGAGAACAGAGATTAAAAAGGCTGCCATTATAGATTTCAATAATGCACATAATAATGAATTCTTAGCCGTAAAGGAGTTCATTGTTCATGGTGATTTGTATAATCGGCGAGCAGATATTGTTGGCTTTGTGAATGGTATTCCTTTGCTATTTATTGAGTCGAAACGGCCGGATATAGATGTACGAAATGCATATGAGGATAATTACAAAGACTATCTAGATACCATTCCACAATTGTTTTATTACAATGCCTTTGTGATGCTTTCTAATGGCTTAGAGGCGAAGGTTGGTACTGTTGGTAGTAAATATGAATTCTTTCATGAATGGAAGCGTCTAGATGAGGATGAAAAAGGGAGTGTAGCTTTTGAAACTATGCTTCTCGGTATCTGTCAAAAGGAAAATTTCCTTGATTTACTAGAGAATTTTATCCTCTTTGACCATTCTGATGGTCGCACTGCTAAAATATTAGCTCGGAATCACCAATACTTAGGTGTAAATAAGGCGGTAGAGGCGTATGCTGATAGAGAATTAAGAGCTGGTAAACTGGGGGTCTTTTGGCATACACAAGGTTCTGGCAAAAGCTATTCTATGGCTTTTTTTGTACAGAAGATGCGTCGCAAGATGGCAGGTTCACCAACCTTTGTAGTTCTTACAGATCGAGAAGAGCTGAATACACAAATTAGTGATACCTTTGAAAATTGTGGCATTCTTGGTAAGGATAGTAAGGCAAAACAATGTATTGCCACTAGTGGTGAGGATTTAATTACCAAATTAAAGGGGAATCCTAGTTTTATCTTTACATTGATTCATAAGTTTAATAAATCTGATGTAGAGCCGATTTATCCTGATCATGACATCATCATTATGTCTGATGAGGCTCATCGTAGTCAGTATGGGCTATATGCAGATAATATGATGAAGCTATTGCCAACAGCGGCCCGTATTGGGTTTACTGGTACACCATTACTTTCATACGATAATATTACAGAACGTACCTTTGGTGGCTATATATCGGTCTATGACTTTAAACGAGCTGTTGAAGATGGTGCAACGGTGCCATTGTATTATGAAAATCGTGGTGCTAAGCTAGATGATTTACAAAATCCAGAGATAACCGATGAAATTCTTGATGCTATCGAAGCAGCAGATTTAGATAGTGCACAACAAGAGAAGTTAGAGAAGGAGTTTGAAAAGTCAATTCATATCCTTACTGCTGAGCCAAGACTTCGCTCTATTGCTAAGGACTTTGTGCGACATTATTCCGATGTGTGGACTAGTGGCAAAGCCATGTTTGTGTGCTTAAATAAAGTTACCTGTGTTCGTATGTACGATTATGTACAGGAATATTGGAAAGAAGAAATTAAGCAGCTCAAAAAACAAATTAAAGCAGCAACACAACAAGAAGCACAAGAACTAGAACGCAAACTAAAATGGATGGAAGAAACGGATATGGCTGTTGTTATCAGTCAGGAACAAAATGAAATCCAAACATTTAAAGCTTGGGGACTAGATATTGAAACACATCGACGAAAAATGGTAAAACGAGACCTCGATAAAGAGTTTAAAGATTCAGATAATCCATTACGTATTGTGTTTGTATGTGCTATGTGGCTTACAGGATTTGATGTTAAGTGCTTGTCCTGTTTATATCTAGATAAACCATTAAAAGCACATACCTTAATGCAAACAATTGCTCGTGCTAATCGTGTTAATGAAGGAAAGAGCAATGGTTTAATAATCGATTATATTGGTATTGTAGATGCACTTAAAAAGGCGTTGGCTGAATATACTGCAAATGTTGGTAATCATGATGGCGTAGATCCCACCATCGATAAAGAGAAGCTCGTTTCTCGCATACTAGAATTAATCAATATGGTAATATCCTTTTTTAAACAGAAGGATATATATATAGAAGATTTTTCTGATGCTACAACTAATGCTTTTGATAGATTATCTAATTTAAATAAGGCCGCTAATGCTGTCTGCGATACTGTAGCAGATAAACAAACCTTCACTGCTTGTGCATCAGAGTTGCATAAGTTGATGAAATATATTGAGCGTGATGATATTTCTGTGGATACACGAAGAGTGTATGAGACAATTGCAGCAATACATCGGATGTTAAAGCCTAAGCGCCGAGATGTAGATACTACTGACTTGATGGTTACTATTAATGCGATTATTAGTGACCATATAGGAATGAAAGAATCTCTAGGGCAAACAGAAGATACACTTGGTTCAGAGTATATAACTCGTATAGATATAACAGCTATCAAATTTAATATTCTGCGTACAGAGTTCACGAGCGTCAAACATAAGAACATACTATTCAATGATTTAGGCGATTTTATTGAACGTAGTTTGGATAGATTGGTAGCAGCTAATCCTAATCGCAGGAACTACTATGAGCGCTATAGACAAATTATTGAAGATTATAACTCTGGCAAAGACCGTACTAATATAGAAAAAACATTTGAAGCATTAATACAGTTAGTAAAAGAGTTAACGGAAGAAGAATCTCGCTATATCCGTGAAGGGTTTACCACTGATGATGAATTGGCTATCTTTGATTTGTTAACAAGAGGCAATCCTAATAAAGCAGATATTAAGAAAGTAAAAGCGACTGCTACAGAGATGTATACCAAAATAACAGAGGCAATTTCTAGGATGGATCACTGGACAGATAAGGATGAAACAACAGCAGAGATACAAAATCTAATTCGTGATATCCTTTGGAGAGAACTTCCAGAAAGCTATGATGAACAACAAATTGAAGTTTGTCGTGGAGATGTCTTTGAGTATGTATATACTAGATTTGGATATATGGCATAGATTAAAGCTTTTGGTTCATCAAATCTTCATTGACAGTATCGAAAGAGTAGTGTTATTATCATAGTAAGCTATACAGGTTACAATAGTAGCAGAAACGGCTATAGTGGATTAGGAAAAAGGTCACCTCGCTTTTGGGAGG
>CATWLR010000018.1:0-8755 GCA_958351665.1 Veillonella infantium
CATTACTTCAAATGCTTATTCGTGGCGCTAATGCTGTAGGTTACACATCTTATCCAGATAATGTAGTTCGTCAATTTATCCAACGTGCTGCTGCTAATGGTATTGATGTATTCCGTGTATTCGATAGCTTAAATAGCCTTGATAATATGCATGTAGCTATTGATGAAGTTCGTGCACAAAACAAAATTGCTGAAGTAGCATTGTGCTATACAGGGGATATTCTTGATAGCAACCGTCCTAAATACAATTTAGACTACTATGTAAATATGGCTAAAGAGCTTGAAAAAGCGGGTGCTAATATTATTGCTATCAAAGATATGGCTGGTTTATTGAAACCTCAAGCTGCTTATAATCTTGTATCTGCTTTAAAAGATGCTGTTACTGTACCGATTCATTTACATACACATGAAGGTTCTGGCAATGCTATCTATTCCTATGGTCGCGCTGTAGATGCTGGTGTAGACGTTATCGACTTAGCATACTCTGCATTTGCTAATGGTACATCTCAACCTAGCATGAACTCCATGTACTATGCATTGAGTGGACATGACCGTCAACCTGAAATGAACATTGATTACATGGAAGAAATGTCGCATTACTTTGGCAGCATTCGTCCTTACTATAAAGGTGTAGATAAAGCAGAAGCATATCCTAACACTGAAGTATATCAACATGAAATGCCAGGTGGTCAATATTCCAACTTGCAACAACAAGCTAAGATGGTAGGCCTTGGTGATCGTTGGGCTGATATTAAGAAAATGTACCACCAAGTAAACATGATGTTTGGTGATATCATCAAAGTAACGCCATCCTCTAAAGTTGTAGGTGATATGACCTTGTACATGGTACAAAATAATTTGACTGAAAAAGATATTTACGAAAAGGGCGATGTATTAGACTTCCCTCAATCCGTAGTTGAATTCTTTGAAGGTCGTCTTGGCACTCCATACCAAGGATTCCCTGAAGAGTTACAAAAAATTATCTTGAAAGGTGCAAAACCAATCACAGTTCGTCCAGGTGCAGTATTGCCTCCAAAAGACTTTGAACATGTTCGCAATGAATTGAGTGAAATGGGTGCTCAAACAACTGATGAAGATATCAGTGCATACTGCTTGTACCCTAAGGTTTACCAAGATTACAATAAATTTGTAAAAGACTTTGGCGATGTATCTGTACTTGATACTCCAACATTCTTCTTCGGTATGAAACGGGGCGAAGAAATTCAAGTAACTATCGAAAAAGGTAAAACACTTATCATCAAAATGAACGGCTTATCTGAACCAGATGAAGATGGTAACCGTATCGTATTGTTCGAGTTCAATGGTCAACCTCGTGGTATTAAAGTTCATGATAAACATGCTAAGACTACTGGCGTTGTTCGTCGTAAAGCGGATGAATCTAACCCTGGTGAAATCGGTGCTACATTGTCTGGTTCCGTTGTTAAGATTCTCGTTAAAAATGGTCAATCTGTAGTTAAAGGTGAGCCATTGATCGTTACAGAAGCGATGAAGATGGAAACTACAATTACTGCTCCTATCGATGGTATCGTAGAAGAAATCCTAGTTCGTGAAGGTAGCCGCATCGAATCTGGCGACTGCTTGCTTCGCGTTGAAGATGCTCCTAAACGATAGTTAGAATAGTAGATAAAATTAAAAATATTATTTCTAAAGTATTTCATAACATAAAATGCTCTAGAATAATGGAAGAATCCCTAGGAAATCCTAGGGATTCTTTGTATTTTAAAGGCTTTCATGGTACTATATATAGTAGAGAAAATGGGCGTATTATGCACTATTTTAGAGTGATTATTAAAAAAGGAGTAGTAACAGATGAGATGTCCTTATTGCCAACACACAGACACGAAGGTAACAGACTCTAGAACGACTGATGAAGGTAATAGTATTCGCCGTCGCCGCGAATGTATCAATTGTGGCCGTCGCTTTACTACCTATGAAATTATAGAAGAAGTACCACTTATGGTATTAAAGAAAAACGGACGTCGTGAATTATTTGATCGCGGTAAATTATTAAATGGTCTATTGCGCTCTTGTGATAAACGTACCGTACCAATGTCTGTGATGGAACAAGTAGTGAATGATGTAGAGCGCGATATTCGTAATGAAATCAACCAAGAGGTAACTACTGATCGTATAGGTGAACTTGTATTGCAACAATTAAAAGATATTGACCAAGTTGCATACGTTCGATTTGCCAGCGTATATCGTAAGTTTGATAATATTGACAGCTTTATGGAAGAACTGAAAGCATTAAAAAAATTAGATGCTAAAAAACCAAAACGTGGTTAATTACTAATAGTATATGTGAGGCTTTATGATAGATTTACACTGCGATACGATTATGAAGTTAATAGATTATCCTAGTAATGGAGATTTGTATCGTAATACTTGGAAAATCGATATAGAAAAATTACAAAAGGCTCACAGCAAGGTGCAGGATTTTGCATTATTTATCAATCTTGGTGATACAAATGACCCTTATGGTCGTTATGAAGCGATGCGTAATTTATGTACATCACAAATTCATCACTACGGAGAGCACATTCAGCATGTGCTCTCTTATCAAGATGTAGAGTCTGTATATGAGACTGGTAAGATTGGAGCTCTCATGTCTATTGAAGAGGGCGGCGTACTAGGTGGTGACTTAGATAAACTTAAACAAGCTTATCAAGATGGGGTTCGACTTATTACGCTTACCTGGAATTATCCAAATGGACTAGGTGAGCCACATTGTGGTGATCAGCATAAAAAATTAACACCAAAAGGCGTTGAATTTGTAGAGGCTATGCAAGATTTAGGGATAATCGTCGATTGTTCTCATCTAAATGATGCTGGTACTGAGCAATTAGGTGACATATTAGATGTACCTTTTGTAGCATCACACTCCAATGCACGCGAAGTTACTGCTCATACTAGAAACTTGCCTGATAAATTAATTCAACTCATAGCCAATAAAGGTGGAGTCATTGGACTTAATTTTGCTCAATCCTTCTTAGGAACATCACCCGTTAGTCGCATAGAAGATATCGTAAAGCATGGCTTATATCTCATCAATAAAGGCGGGGAGGATGTAGTTGCATTAGGAACCGATTTTGATGGTATTAAGCCGGATACAGAAATTAAAGATACTTCTGAAATGTATCGATTATATGATTCATTTAAAGAAGCTGGTTTATCTGTGGAACAATGTGAAAAATTATTCTGGAAAAATGCAGATAGACTGTTAAAGGAGATTTTATAATGACTGATTTAAATCCAATCATTGCAGATCGTTTTACCGAGCATTTGGAAGTCTTTGGTAAGACCATGGAGCATATGGATACCATTCAAGAGATTGCCTATCGCTGTAAGGCGGCTTTAGAGAATGGCAATAAAATTTTGTTCTGTGGGAATGGTGGCTCCGCTGCTGATTCTCAACATTTAGCAGCTGAATTGATTTGTCGCTTTAAAAAGGAACGACGCTCTCTTGCAGGTATTGCATTGACTACTGATACATCTGCATTAACAGCTATTGCAAATGACTATGATTTTGAATCTGTTTTTGCACGTCAAGTAGAGGGCTTAGGACGTACAGGTGATGTTCTCATTGGAATTTCTACATCTGGGAACTCCAAGAATGTTGTAAAAGCTGCAGAAATGGCCCGTTCTATCGGCATGCATACCATAGCTTTCACAGGTGAAGGCGGTGGAAAACTAGCTGAATTATGTGATATTACATTAGCTATTCCAAGCAATGTGACAGCTCGTATTCAAGAAATGCACATTCTAGCAGGTCATATAATGTGCGAAATCATTGAAGAAGATTATTAACCGTTACGGTCATATTTATAAATAGATACATGTTTGAAACCCTGTTTTTTAGATAACTCGTTATACATGTATATTGTGGTAAGGAATAGGTGGATTATGATAAATGCTACCATTAATCAATTTTTGACAAAACAACTACCCAATCTAAAGATTGCCGTTATAGGTGATGTGATGGTAGATCGTTATGTTTTTGGTGATGTAAGTCGTATTTCTCCGGAAGCACCGGTTCCTGTAAACCGCGTGGCAAAGATGAAAGAAGTGCTTGGTGGCGCCGGTAATGTTGCGTCAAACTTATCAAATTTAGATTGCACAGTATATCTTGGTGCTATTGCTGGTAATGATGACCATGGTCGTTTATTACAACAATTGCTAAAGGCTGATAAGATTGATACAACAGGTTTATTAACGAGTGATGATCGTTCTACCATTACTAAAATGCGTATTCTAGGCGATCGCCAACAGATGATGCGCCTTGATTTTGAAACGATTACAGATTTAACAATGGAGGAAGAGAAACGACTGTCTGCTTGGCTAGAAAATCTATGTAAGGCTGGTATCGATGGTATTGTTGTATCTGACTATGGCAAAGGCGTTTGTACACCAACATTGCTAAAAAAAATCTTTAGCTTAGCCAAGGAGTATGGTGTACAAACCATTGTTGATCCTAAAGGTTCAGACTGGTCTAAATATAATGGTGCAACCTGCATTACACCGAATGTAAAAGAACTAGGTGAATGTGTAGGTCATAAGTTAGCTAATGATGATGCCACCATCGTAGAGGCAGCTAAGTCAGTACTGGCTAATGTTGATTTAGAATATATTGTAGCTACACGGTCAGCAAAAGGGATTACTGTTATTGCAAAGGATGGACGCACATGGCATAATCCGGCTACACAACAAGAGGTATTCGATGTAAGTGGTGCAGGCGATACGGTTGTATCTATGATGATGACATGCCTTGCTAGCGGTCTATCTATGCGTTTGGCATTACATATCGCAAATGGTGCTGCTGGCATTGTCGTATCTAAGGTGGGCACATATCCAATCCACCGATCTGAACTATTGGATTTATGGCATTCTTATAAGCATAATGTTCAATCTAAACCTTTATACACAAAAGAAGAGATGAAGCAGCTTATTACACAATGGCAAAACAAAGGTGAAACTGTTGTATTTACTAATGGTTGTTTTGATATTCTTCATCGCGGACACATTACGTATTTACAAGAGGCGGCTCAGTTAGGTGATCATTTAATTATTGGATTAAATTCCGATGCTTCGGTTAGACGCCTAAAAGGGGAAACGCGTCCCATCGTACGTGAAGAGGATAGAGCAGCATTATTAAGCGCATTGCGTTGTATCGATGGGGTGGTGTTATTCGAAGAGGATACACCAGCTGAACTATTAGCTTATTTACGTCCTAATACGCTTGTTAAGGGCGGCGATTATAAGATAGAAGACATTATTGGACGTGAGTCCGTAGATCATGTAGAAGTGCTTTCATTTAAAGAAGGTTATTCTACATCAGATATTGTAGGGAAAATAGCTACTATGGCTAAGGAGGGTAAATTATGATTATCGTAACAGGCGGTGCTGGTTTTATTGGCAGTAATATTGTGAAAGCACTAAATGACCGTGGTCGTACAGATATTCTTATCGTAGATGATCTTACCGATGGTCGCAAAATTCGCAATATTCAAAATCTAGAATTCTTAGATTACATCGATTGTGATGATTTTGATTGTGCTATCGCTGATGGTACATTTGATGTAGGTCCTATCGAAGTAGTGTTCCATGAAGGTGCTTGTGCGGACACAATGGAATATAACGGTAAATATATGATGAAGAACAACTATGAAGGTTCTAAAAATCTATTCCACTATTGCCAAGACCGTCGTATTCCATTCATCTATGCATCCTCTGCATCTACTTATGGCAATGGTACTAATGGTTTCGTAGAAAAACCAGAAGCCGAAGAAGCCCTCAATCCATATGCGTACTCTAAATTGTTATTCGACCGTTATGTGCGTAAATATGAAGGTGAGTATACAGCGCAAGTTGTAGGCTTACGTTACTTTAATGTATATGGTCCTAATGAAGCTCATAAAGATAAAATGGCTTCCTTAGTTCGCCAAATGTTCTACAAAAATAAAGAAACTGGTATTATCAATTTATTTGAAGGTACAGATGGCTACGAAGATGGTGGTCAAACACGTGACTTTATCTATGTTAAAGACGTAGTTAATGTAAACTTCTATTTCTGGGAACACCCTGAAATTTCTGGTACTTTTAACTGTGGTACAGGTAATGCTCATAGCTTTAACCAATTTATGCAAGCTGTTATCGACTATAATGGCAAAGGCAAAATTGAATACATTCCATTCCCAGAGGTATTAAAAGGCAAATATCAAAGCTTTACAGAGGCTGATACTACTAAATTATTGGCTGCTGGTTATGATAAAGGGTTCCATAAAATGGAAGATGCTGTTAAAGAATATTGTGAACTACTCGATAATAACGAAGGGTATTTACGTTAATGCGAAAGGTATTATTTTTAGATCGCGATGGTGTTATCAATAAAGACGTTAGCTATTTATATAAAATCAGCGATTTAGAATGGGTAGATGGAGCTAAAGAAGCACTAGCTTATGCGTATAGCAAGGGCTATGATCTCATTGTAGTAACAAATCAAAGTGGTGTAGCTAGAGGTTATTATAAGGAATCTGATGTTCAGATTTTACATGATCACATGGCTCATGAACTAGATCGCAGTGGGGCACCAATTTTACATTTTTATTATTGCCCTCACCATAAAGAAGGATCTGTGCAACTTTATGCTGTCGATTGTGAATGTAGAAAGCCAAAGCCTGGTATGATTAATCAAGCTATTAAGGATTATGATGTAGACCCTAAAAGTAGTTTCCTTATTGGCGATAGTCAGCGCGATGTTGATGCAGCAGAAGCGGCTGGTGTAAAAGGCTATCTATTTACAGGTACAAATTTGTTAGATTTTATTAAGACTATTATTTAGTCCATTATTTATTTTACGTTTACTCAAGAGTAAATCAGATTCAACGGTGTTATGAGGCTTTTTAGTTGTGGTGTTGTATTTTGGGAGGCTATATGAAAGATTACAAGAATATACTCATCATTAAGATGAGTTCTTTAGGTGATGTAATTCATGCATTACCTACCTTGTATGCAGTGCGTAAAAATTGGCCTAATGCGCATATTACATGGGCTATTCATGAACAATTTGAGAGCCTCCTGCCAGGTAAACCATGGGTAGATGATGTAATCATTATCGACAAGAAACAACTTAAAAAGCCTGCTTATCTATGGCAGTTACGTAAGGATTTACATAGCCGTCACTTTGATATGACTTTAGACCTTCAATGTATTGCAAAGAGCGCCATTGTATCCTTATTATCTGGTGCGCCTGAAAAATATGGCTACTGGGAGCTTCGTGAAGGCAGTAATTTAGTTAATAAAGCACTTGTTGGTGAACATAAATACGATCATGTTATCGAACGATACCTCGATACCGTACGTGCTCTTGGAGGCGATGTAGAAGGCGTAGAGTTTCCTATGCCTGCTTATGTTGAGGCGGAGAAGTCCGTTAAGCATAAGTTACAATCTCATGGTGTAGAAGATGAATATGTAGTAGTTGTACCAGGTGCTCGCTGGATTGTTAAGGAGTGGCCACTTCTTAATTTTGGCGAGCTATGTATCCGCTTATGTGAATCTGGTAAAAAAGTAGTTATTGCTGGTGCTCCAGATGATGCAGAAAAAGGAGCTTTCATAGAAAACTATGTAAAAAATAAGAATCTCATCAATTTGGTAGGTTCTACGTCCATGCCAGAGCTAATTGAGTTGATTCGACACTGTGAAATTTTCATCAGTGCTGATACGGGTCCCTTGCATATTGCTAATGCTCTGAAGCGACCATTGATTGCCATGTTTGGTACTACGTCTCCTAAGCGAACTGGTCCATATGGTGGAAGTCACGTACATCTCATTATTTCACCGACTTCGAAGGCTACACCTGAGCAACCTCTGGTAGATGATCCGGATTGTATGGCTCAAATCCCTGTAGATGCAGTATGGTCTGTGTATGAACAAGTACTTGGAAAGGAACTATAATGGAACTAGATTATAAGCGCATTGTGGTCACCTTTCTTATGCACTTAGGTGATGTTATTTTAACAACACCATTCCTAGAGGTGCTACGTAAAGCGGCTCCACATAGTCATATTACGTATGTAATAGATGAAAAACTGCAACAAGTGATGCAATATAATCCAAATATTGATGAACTTATCGTTGTAGATAAAAAGGGGCGTCATAATAGTATTTCTGGGCTCAATGAGATAGCTCGAGAGATTAATGCAAAGGGTAAACCTGATATCGTTATCAATTTACATCCTAATGAACGTACTTCCTATTTAGCCTGGAAGATTCATGCGCCCATTACGACTGGTATGAGTCATTTTTTATTTAGACCGTTTATGACAAAGTATACCCGTCTAGACCGTAAAACTCGCCACGCTGCAGATATGTACATCAATGTACTAGAACAATTAGGTGTAACGGATATTTCTAACTCTGGTTTACATATTGAAACTTGTGAAGCATGGCGCCGTGAGGCTCAGGAGTTCTATGCTAGTCATGGTTTAACTGATAGTGATACGCTCATCGGTTTTAATATTGGTAGTGCTGTTCCTGAGAAGCGCTGGCCTGCTGAACGATTTGCCCATGTAGCTGATTATTTCGGTCATTTAGGGTATAAGACGGTATTCTTTGGGGGCCCTATGGATCTTGAAATGGTACAACCTGTAGTAGAGCAAATGGAAACGAAACCGATTGTGGCTACTGGAAAATTCCAGTTAGGACCATTAGCGGCGGCTATGAGTCGCTGTAATCTATTG
>CATWLR010000019.1:0-8427 GCA_958351665.1 Veillonella infantium
GTGATAGGCTCGTCCTTACCATAGGGTACAAAGGTGATTTCTGACGCATGTAAGCATTGACGTGTATAGGGTTTATTGCGTGTCCCATACATGGCATCTCCCACAATAGGATGACCAATGTGTTCCATGTGCACGCGGATTTGATGTGTTCTGCCGGTTAATAATTTGAACTTCAATAACGTATATTCGCCGTCATGACCAAGAACGGTATATTCCGTTTGAGCCGGTTGACCAAACTCATCGATGACACGGCGATTATCAAATACTGGATCAACACCAATAGGTTCATCAACTACGCCATCTTCGTTAATACAGCCTTCTACTAAGCCTGTGTAGATACGGTCGATACGACCAGCTTGCAATTCATCAGTGTAATATTGCTGAGCTTCCTTTGTTTTACCAAAGAGAATACAACCAGATGTGTCTCGGTCAAGACGATGTACAGGGCGCACCTTGTGAACTACACCTTTTTTCGCATAATACCCAGCCACATAGTTACTCAATGTACCAGCTTTAGTTTGTCCCGCTGGATGAACAAGTATGAATGGAGGTTTATTAACTACTAGGGTATGCGCATCTTCATAGAGAATCGTAATATCCCCTTTTTCTACATCGACACCATAGTCTTTATCCTGTGGTAATTCCAAGGTTAATACATCACCCTTTTTGAGGGAACGCTGGGAATGGGCTACACGGCTATTTACTTTCACCCGTTTCTTTCGGAACATCATTTGAATATCTCGAGAAGATAAAGAAAAGCGTTCCTTTACATATTTAGAAACCGTCAACTCTGTCGGCTCTTTCACTGTATACGTTTTCCAGCTCATATTACCACCATTCGTTAATATATGTTTTTTGTTCAGGATACAGAATATCGAAGAAGTCTAACCATTCTTGGCTAGCTAATAATTTACCTTCAAAGGCAAGGTCATGAGCTGTTAAGGTTCCCATCAAGAGTTGACTTAAAGCTCCTACTTCAACAGTAATATCTACTTCGCCATCTAATGTATCAGACACCTTTTTAACAGTTGGTGTCAATGCGCCACCATATTGTACCTCATAGCGACCTTCATTCCACTCACAAAGGCTATCTTTCACACCAAAGGTCATTGTAATAGGCATCATCAAAGCCTCTGGGTTTACAGGGATGGATTCGAAGGCAGCTTTCACATCCACAATACGGCTCATCATGTACGGCATGGTAGCATGTCCGCTTTTACCATCTGGATAGAAGCGATAGTATGTATCGTGAAGGCCCTCATTCCAACGAATAGTAGTGCCTTGAGAACGGTGATTATAGAAGTAGTTCAACAATGCTCGTTGTGCACGACGTGTAGTATAAACTAATTCGGATACAGGAATTTCTGGTTGACCTAAACGATACACAGCATAGCCTTCGATAATACCTTCATCATTGCGCACTACAGCGATATTCACGCCTTCTGCAAAGAAGCTGCCGAGCAAGCGTTTCCATTCCTTTTCACCGCGCTCTGCATAACCAGAAAGACGGGCTGTATATGTTTTATATACAGGATCAAGCAATGTCCATTGGTCAACGCTATTAAGTAAACCAAAGCTCAAGGATTTATCAGTCATAGGGCGCAAGTCCTCAAGAGACATAGCGTTCACCCATTGATGAGCATAGAGTTCCCAACCATATTGTTGGTAGAATGCAGCCTTGGAAGGCATCAAAATCGTCAATGCTTGACCTCGGTTGCGAAGTTCTTCAAGAGAAGCCTTTAACAACGCACCACCTACGCCACCACGACGAGCCGCTGGATGTGTAGCAACACCTACCATATAGCTTGTAGGCAATACAGCACCACGAACATTGATATTATATTGACGCAAATGAACAGTACTCAACAATTGGTCTTGTTCAAGCCCCACCACTGTATTTTCAGGTTCATAACAATTTGTAAAGTAATATTGGAAGAATGGATCTTCCTTTGGTTCAAAGCAGTATGCCCAAAGGTTTTCCACATGTGGAGTATCTTGAGCCGTTGCAATTCTAAATTCCATAAGTATATCCTCGTTTAGTATAAAAAACGCTCTCTATCGCTTACATCGCATCGCATCGCATCGCATCGCCATGATGATATATAATGTACAATCAAATAGATAGGCTAACACTTCTATTATAACAAAAATGAGCTATGAAGCACATCGGCCTCATAGCTCAGATTTTTATTTACCGCCTGTTGCATTATCTGCTTCATTAGCATATACTGCGTCATATTTTTCAGCAAAATGATCTGGATTGTAAGATTCTTTTGCTTGGCGAAGACCAGGCAAGCCCATGTCTTCTTCACGGTTGATGAATTCTACTTCGCTAAATTCATGACGAATGAATTCATTATTGATTGCTTGATACAAACCACGGATATCTGGATTTGCTTTTTCAATGTGAATCAACGCCATTTTATCATTCAATAATTCACCGATACTGAAAGCTTCAACGCGGCCAAACAATTTGATGGCGCCACCTTTAAGGCCTAGTGTTTCCCAATTATCGAATAATAAGTTAATAGCAACCAATTCATCTTCGATACCTTCTTCATGATGAGTTTCTACCCAAGATGCTGCTGTTTCGCGGCACAATGGAATGATATCTTCTGTAATTGTCATATATTAATAGTTAGAATATTGCATACGGAATTGGTTCAAATGGTTTTTCTTTTGACGGAACTTCTTACCAGATAAGTTGATAAGATCTTCAGATTTGTAAATGTATTCGTAGTTGTCGCGGTCAGGTGTAAATTCATAACGACCAGGACATAACTCTTCCATACGCTCTTTTACAACTTTGCTAACACCTTTGAAACGGAATGGCAAATTATTTTCTACGAACCATTCTTTAGCGCGTAACAAACCATCAAGGAACTTTGCATCTTTACCGGCAAACGGAGGCAATAGGAATGGTTCACGTTTACCGCCACCTTGGATGTACAATACGCCGTTTTCCTCAGCCCAACGAATACCATACGCCTCTTGCCACATAAATAATGTAGTAAAGCAATTATCGGATGCTTCGTAATGATGTTGTTCAAAATATTTATCGATTAATGGTTTGTCTCTTAGTTCAAAACGTTTAAATTCTAAAATAATAATCCCTCCTATCAGATTCCTCGGTCGAGGTTGCTTTCACAGTCTGTGAAAGTTTTCTTGTAATCATGCATTCAACATAAATAAAAACTCTAGTATAAAACCTTATAGTTCGTAATTACAATTTTACAGATTCTCCTAATTCAAAGGTACCATCTGTAGTGATGACCTTATCACCTTCGTTCAGCCCAGAAATGATTGCTACATCATCATCTACTGTAGTGCCCACTTCAACAACACGTACATCAACCGTATTATTTTCAGTTAATACATATACGTACTTGCCGTCTTGGTTTTCGCGAACTGCTTTACTTGGTACAGTGAGCATCTTCGCTTTTATATCTGACTCGATGATGAGCGTATAGAACTCGCCAGCCTTGATAAGGCCTTTGTCATTGTTAAAAGTAGCTTTCACAAGAACGCTTGGCACATTTTCTGGCTGAGTCACATCTACATAGGTCAATTCACCTGGTAACTCTTGGTCACCTACCTTGAGGAGTACCTTAATACCCTTTTTGGCATCTGGTGTACCCAGTTTCATCGCCGCATCACGAGGGATGCTAAGAGAAGCTACCATTGGTGTAGATTGTTGAATCATCATGAACGGACGATCTGCAATGGCCATTTGACGGTCTTCATTATAAATAGCAGTCACTGTACCGGCTATAGGCGCCACAATTGTGGATGCTGCCATTTGTGCAGATACTTGAGCAATTTGAGCTTGAATAGCTGCCGTATTGGCACCACCGCCGCCACCACCAGTTGTTACTGTCGTAGTTTGTGGTTGAGACCGCTCTACAATGCGATCATATTCTTTTTGTGTAATCATACCCGCTTCACGCATTTTCTGTGCCTGCGCTAATTGACCACTATCTACAGATGCCGCCGTCGTAGTTGTAACGGATGTCGCATAGGACTGAGCTTGCGCTTGCGCTAACTGGCCTTGTAAGGATGCCAACTGTTGCTGTAAAGCCGATGTATCTACAGTGGCCAAGGTTTGACCTTGCTGTACTTGGTCGCCTACTTTCACAGCATATGCAACCTGCCCTGTTAACGTCGGCGTTACCGTCGCCTTATTAAGAGCGGTTACATTGGCATCATTATGGATCTGTAGCGGCATATCCTTGTATGTTACATCAGCAACGGATACCGTCTTTGTACCGCAACCAGCAATGGCTAAGGCCATCATCACAACACCAAGCATAGCAACTACAGAATAAATTCGTTTTAATTTCATTCTGTCACTTCCTGTCATATTGATTTTTATCAATACCTTAGTATATCATAAAATCAATTAGAATTGTATGAAAGCTAATTCCTTTAATTTATGGATATAACGGAGGTTCTCATGGAAGAACGGATGGACTTTAGAATATTAAATAACGGTAGCTTCATTCCCTCTATCGGTTATGGCACTTATAAAACAGGCACCGAAGGAGAAACGGAGCAAGCCGTTGCTAATGCACTTAGTGTAGGTTACCGATTGCTCGATACAGCCGCGTACTACGGCAACGAAGAGGCCGTTGGCAGAGGTATCAAAGCATCTGGCATTAATCGTACAGATATCATTATTACTACAAAAATTTGGCACACCGATGCAGGCTATGATAATACGATGCGCGCTGTTGAAAGCTCTCTAAAGAAATTAGACACTAATTATATCGACATCATGCTCGTTCACCAACCTTTAGGCGATTACTACGGCTCTTGGCGCGCTATGGAGGAGTTATACGACCAAAACGTATTGCGTGGTCTAGGTCTCTCTAACTTCTACGAAGATCGCCTTATAGACTTGTTGTATCACTGTAATGTAAAACCTGTGGTGAACCAAATCGAGTGTCACCCGTTTAACCAACGTCAGTCCTTATTACAATTAATGCGTAAACATCAAGTAGTAGGTATGGCATGGTCTCCATTTACTCGTGATCGCCAACCTGTATTCGACCACCCTATCATCAAGAGCTTGGCTGAAAAGTACGGCGTTAGTAAACACCAAATCATCTTACGTTGGCACATCCAACGAGGCATCATTCCATTGCCAAAGGCAAATAACGTAAGCCATATGGAAGCTAACTTTGATGTATTCGACTTCAAGCTTACTAACATCGACATGGACGTTATGGAGTTATTAGATCAACAAGACTTCTTGGAAGATCACCACACGGCACCAGGTCTAGAAAGATTATTACAACTAAAATAGAATATAAAAAGAAAACCACTTATACTTCTGCCCCAAAAGGTTAGATATAAGTGGTTTATTTTATTGCAATTTATTTAGGCACATTAAAGACGGCCTGTATAAGTATCATATACACTACAGTACCTGCCCCAATAGACATAAACATATTTCGCTTCCATAGGTGCATGCCAACGGTTACTAATAAAGCAATAAGTTCTGGAATGCCATAAGGATAGGAAAGCACAATTGTATCTTTAAAGGTATACACAACAAGCATCCCCATAACAGCTGCAGGCAATGCCTTGCCTAAATACTGTACAAAATCTGGGGCCTTCTTACCAGGCGGGAAAATAAGAAAAGCAGAGAAACGTGTAAGTAATGTAGCTGCTACAACAATGGCAACGGTAATGACCATTTCAAAACTAGTCAAGATGTACACCTCCCCACTTATACGCTATATAACATACTACGAGCATACACCCCATAGAAGCAAGCATAAATAAGGATTTTCCCGTCAACAAAAGCATTGCTACTGCTACAACAGCTCCAACAGCACCAAAACCTCGAATATTATTACTTTTAGCATTAAATAACATTTCAAGGAATATAACAATAAATAAGCCAGGTAATACAAAGCCAATACCACGCAAATCTACAGATGCTAATAAATCACCAAACAATCCCCCTACAAAGGTACTCACCACCCAAAAGGTATAATTAAGCCACGATACATGGAAATAGAACCATTTTTCATCTACATCATCGGGCAACTTCGTAGATACATTAATTGCAAAGCTTTCATCACACATCCAGGCAACGGTAGGAAACCATTTCCACCCCATATTCACATATCTCTGTAATGCAGATAAACCATAGAAAAAATGGCGCCCATTAACAAACAAGGTCAGCATAAAAGCATTTACAGGATCAAAGCCTGCCATCAGCAGCCCAATAGTTACGAACTCCATAGAGCCTGCAAAAATTGTACTAGCCAAAACAGGGGCGGTCCACCAAGGTAATCCCTGACTGGTAGCATACAAGCCAAAACCTAATCCAAGGAAGAAGAAGCTGAGCCCCATAGGAACCATAATAGGAAATGCAAAAGAAAAGGCACTTTGACGCTTTATTTCACTCAAGGGCTTACCTCCTTTCTTTAATAGGTTAATCAGTACATTATGAGATGGCATTACCATCTATTACGCAATAATTCGCACCTAACCCTAGCATCACACTAACAATAAAAGACACCCTGAGGTGTCTTTTATTAATTATTATATTATACATGGTAAAGATTGACTGTCAAAAGTTAAATTATTTGCTCAATCAATCAATCAATCCCTCAATCAATCAATCAATCAATCAATCCGATTATAAAGCGCGCGTTAAAATTTCACGAGCTACTTCTGGTGTGACATCACCTTTTTCGCCAAGTTGTGTCATACCATGGTCTTCCAATTGTTTCACAATTTTATCAACTGCTTCTTCGCCTAGACCATAATCTTTCAAACGTGTAGATACGCCAAGGGACTCGAAGAATTCACGAGTTTTAGCAATCGCTTTGTCTGCTTTTTCTTCTTTTGTACCTTCTGTAATATGCCATACACGTGTAGCATATTGTGCCAATTTTTCAAGCTTGTCTGCTTTTTTCACTTCTAACAATGCAGGCAATACGATAGCTAATGTAATACCATGGTCAAGATGGTACGCCGCAGTTAACTCATGACCGATAAGATGTGTTGCCCAGTCTTGTGGCACGCCAGCACCGATCAAGCCGTTTAATGCCAAGGTAGAGGCCCACACGTGGTTAGCACGAATGTCGTAGTTTTCTGGATTTTCTACTGTTTCTTTGCCGATTTCAATCATAGTTTTCAAAATACCTTCACTGAAACGATCTTGAATACGGGCTTCTACAGGGTATGTTAAATATTGCTCTGTAGTATGTACAAAGGTATCAATAACGCCATTCTTAACTTGTTTTTCAGGCAATGTGAAAGTCAATGTTGGATCAAGCATGGAGAACTTAGGGAATACTAAGCTACTGAATACAGGGTATTTACCGTCACCATAAGTAATAACCGCACCATTGTTCATTTCGGAACCTGTGGCAGGAAGCGTCATAACTGTACCAAATGGTAATGGATTTGGTACCATGTCTACCGGAACCTCTGGCACACCAGCTTTCATAACCTCAATAACAGGGCCATCATAAGTAGCTCCCATAACGATAAGTTTTGTGGCGTCTACTACAGAACCGCCGCCTACAGCGAGAACGAAATCTACTCCATGTTTTTTGATGAAAGCTACCGCACGTTCACATGTTTCAAGAGATGGGTTTGGCTCAATACCGCCGAATTGTTCTACCTTGCGGTTACCAAGTGCTTTCACAATACGATCAATAAGACCACTGCGCACAGCAGATCCACCGCCGTAAGTAATAAGCACCTTTGCATCCTTTGGAACCAATGTATCTAATTCACCTAAACGATCTTTACCAAATACGATATGTGTAGGGTTATAAAAATCAAAGTTAAACATGGGGACCTCCTAAGTATTATGTTTGTATTCCACCATTTTAATTGTATAAAACTTATCTTTATTATATCATATTTCGATTTTTTTAGATATATCTAGATAACGCTACTTTCGATTACTTAATAACTCTACTTTACAATCATCGTAAAAGCCATAGTTTTAATCTATAGCCAACCCCTATAATTTTATCTATATACAAAACCCCATTTACATGATAGGATATATCCATTATATGTATATAGAAAGGGATGTTCACATGAAATTAAAAAAATTTATTGCCCCTCTTCTCGTTGGCGTTTTAGCATTCGCCATCGCAGGCTGTGGCACAAATACAAATCAATCTAGTCAGGCACCAAAGGAAATTAAAATCGGTGCTACTGCTGGTCCTCACGCTCAAGTAGCTGAAGCAGTTGCTAAAGAGGCTAAAAAACAAGGTATCGACCTTAAAGTTGTAGAGTTCTCCGATTATGTAACACCAGATAAAGCCCTCGCTGATGGTGACATTCAACTAAATGCGTACCAACACGTACCATTTATGGAAAACTTTAACAAACAAAATGGTTCCAACTTAGTAGCAATCGGTAAAACCCTTTTAGTGCGTATGGGATTAT
>CATWLR010000020.1:0-8345 GCA_958351665.1 Veillonella infantium
TGATCCTATTGCACTCATTGTACGCAAATATTATGGACTTCAAATGGGGTCCATTAATAGTGCCATAAACTGTGCCATCCTTGTTGCCGCAATTGGTGTTGTTGGTCTTGAAGCCGTAGCGGTCACACTTATTAGTGTCTATGTGTATACCATCATTACGAATAAGGTGGTTATCGGGTTTAATCAACGAAAGGTAGCTTTCATCATTACCTATCGTACCGATGATATCTGCGAATGCATCATCAAAAAGGTTGGTCGTGGAGCCACTATTATTAATGGTGTAGGTGCCTATACACGGACGCCGAAGCAAATCGTTATGGTAGCCGTTAATCTCTTGCAAGTAAATAAATTAAAAGAGGTTATTCAAGAGGCGGATCCAAATGTATTTATTTTGATAACCGATGCACAAGAGGTTATTGGCCAAGGCTTTACACAGCCTATTATACCGACTGAAGTATGTGAACAGTTGAAAGATTAGGAGGTTCCTATGGCTCATAAATTAGCAGGTACGCCTGTACAAGAACAAGATATTATTGATGTGCAAACATTGGTGGATGCATATTTTGATAATACACCGGATGTAACGGATCCGACACAACTCGTATCCTTTGGTACATCTGGTCATCGTGGTACCTCTTTGAATGGTACCTTTACAGATTTACATGTAGCAGCTATTACGCAGGCTATCTGTGATGGTCGTGGACAGTTTGGTGCGACAGGTCCTATTTTTGTGGGCCAAGATACACATGCTTTATCACAGCCTGCATTAGTAACCGTGCTTGAGGTCCTTGCCGGTAATGGTGTGGTTGCAATGGTTGATGCGGATATGGACTTTGTGCCTACACCGTCAGTGTCTCGTGCTATCATTCGGTATAATGAAAGTCATTTTGATAAGGCGGATGGTATCGTTATTACACCATCCCATAATCCGCCAGATAATGGGGGTATTAAGTATAATGCTACCAATGGTGGCCCTGCGGATACGTTGATAACGAAATGGATTGAAACCCGCGCCAATGAGTACGTTCGTGCTTATTGTGAATTAGAAGGGTTCAAACGTATTAGTGTTGATAATATTGAACCAGATCAACAAGTTCCGTATGACTACAAGGGTTTATATGTTGAAGAGTTATCTTCTATCATCAATATGGAGGCTCTTCAAAGTGCTAAGCCTAAGGTTCTTGTCAATGCATTAGGTGGTAGTGGCCTCGGTTATTGGCGGGCTATTAAAGAACGATATAATCTCAATATGGATATCATCAATGATGAGTACGATCCAACCTTTAGCTTTATGACTTATGACCATGATGGTAAGGTGCGTATGGATTGTTCCTCTGAATATGCGATGGCGGATGTAATTAAACAAATTGGCAATTATGATCTCGCTGTTGGCAATGATCCTGATTATGATCGCTATGGTATCGTTACTACAGAGGGTCTTGCTTCTCCAAATGCGTTCCTTACGGTTGCTGCAGATTATTTGTTTACGACCCGTGGTTGGACTGATAAAGGGGTAGGGAAAACAGTAGTTTGTACTACGATGATTGATAAATGGGCAGCCCTTAAAGAGATACCTGTTTATGAGGTTCCAGTAGGTTTTAAATATTTTAGCTCCTTATTATTTGATGGTGAGATTGGTATCGGTGGGGAAGAATCTGCTGGTGCATCGTTCCTCAAAAAGGATGGTACCGTATGGACTACTGATAAAGACGGCATGGTAATGGCTTTGTTGGCGATGGAAATATATGCCGTAATGGGAGCTACTGTTGATAGACTGTATAACAACATTGTTGAAGGTTGTGGAGATCCTCGCTTTGGTCGTATTGATGCGGCGTGCACAAAGGCGGCAAAGGCTAAGTTGAAGCAGTTGAATGCAGGCTCCATTACCGCTACTGAGGTAGACGGAGATCCTATTACTAATATACGTACTACTTCCTTGTATAAGGATATGCCAATCGATGGTGTTCGTGTAGAAACTGAAACGGGCTGGTTTGTAGCACGTCCGTCTGGCACGGAAGATTTGTATAAAATCTATGGTGAAAGCTATAAAGGGGATAAAGGTTTAGTGGCGTTATTGACAGCAGGAGAGGCTATTGTAACGGCTGCATTATCCGACGAAGTATAAAATACCGTTTTCGGTTGAAAACTCATGAAGATTTCACCGTAGAAAAGTAATAAATATGATATAATATATTAATATAGTTTATTGAATACCCTATATGGGTTAAATAGTTTGTAGTGCTCAGAAAAGGTGATGTTATGAAATTAGTTGTTACCGTTGTCGGCGTTGACCGCGTTGGTATCATTGCTGGGGTTAGTACAGTACTTGCTAATCACGGTGTAAATATTATGTCTATTAATCAAACCATTCTTGACGGCGTTTTCAATATGATTATGATGTGTGAAACAAAGTCTGAAGATATAAAAGATTTGACCTCCATTCAAGAGGCTTTAACTACACTCGGTAAAGAACTTGGTGTTGAAATCCGTGCACAACATGCTGATATTTTCTTAAGCATGCACCGTGTAGGATAGGAGGCACTATGTTATCTATCGACAATATTTTAGAAACGAATCAGATGATTCATGACAACAAGCTTGATGTTCGTACTATTACGATGGGCATTAGCTTGCTAGAATGCGCATCTAGTTCTGGTAAAGAACTATGTGATCGCATTTATGATCGCATTACAAAAGAAGCTGAACATCTTGTGTCTACTGGTGAGGATATTGAGCGTGAGTTTGGTATTCCTATCATTAATAAACGCATCTCTGTAACTCCTATCTCTCTTGTTGCAGGTGGTAGTGATTTAACATCCTATGTACCAATTGCAGAAGCGATGGACCGTGCTGCTAAAACAGTAGGTGTTAACTTTATCGGTGGTTACTCCGCTCTTGTAACAAAAGGTGCTACACGAGCTGATCGCATCTTGATTGATTCTATCCCAGAAGCATTGGCAACTACAGATATCGTATGTAGCTCTGTAGGTGTTGGTTCTACTAAAACTGGTATCAACATGGACGCAGTTCGCGACATGGGGATTATCGTTAAGAAAACGGCAGAACTTACAAAGGCTAATGATGCTCTTGGTTGTGCTAAGCTCGTTATTTTCTGTAATCCTGTAGAGGATAATCCATTCATGGCAGGCGCATTCTTTGGCGTCACTGAAGGTGATAGTGCTATTTCTGTAGGCGTATCTGGCCCAGGCGTTGTAAAACACGCACTTGAGTCTGTGCGTGGTCAGTCCTTTGACGTTGTAGCAGAAACGATTAAACGTACTGCTTTTAAAATTACTCGTGTAGGCCAATTAGTAGCACAAGAGGCATCTCGTCGTCTTGGTAAACCATTCGGCATTATCGATTTGTCCTTGGCGCCAACACCAGCGGTAGGCGATTCTGTTGCTCACGTTCTCGAAGAAATGGGCTTGTCATCTTGTGGTTGTCATGGTACGACTGCGGCACTTGCATTACTTAATGATGCGGTGAAAAAAGGTGGTCTTATGGCATCCTCTCACGTAGGTGGTCTCAGTGGTGCATTTATTCCAGTATCTGAAGATGCTGGTATGATTGATGCCGTATCTTGTGGCAGTTTATCCCTCGATAAATTAGAGGCTATGACATGCGTATGTTCTGTTGGCCTTGACATGATTGCTATTCCTGGAGACACAACAGCGGATACAATTTCTGCAATTATTGCTGATGAATCTGCTATTGGTATGATTAATAATAAGACAACTGCGGTTCGTGTAATTCCTGTACCTGGCAAAACCGTAGGTGAGGTTGTTGAATTTGGTGGCCTTTTAGGTTACGCTCCAATTATTGAAGTGAGTCCATATAGTGCAGCTGAGTTCATCGCCCGTGGTGGTCGTATTCCAGCACCTATTCGTAGCTTAACTAATTAATTGTGTTTATAACCCAGTTGTTGGAGGTGTCTTATGAGTGATTATGTGCTCGATTATGTGTGGGCCTTTGCTCTGGCGCTCATCATAACCTTTGCACTAACCCCTTTGGTAAAACGCTTTGCCGTTGCTGTAGGGGCAATAGATAAACCTGATGCCCGAAAGGTGCATCATGGTGCTATTCCACGACTTGGTGGGTTAGCAATCTTTCTCGGTTATGTAGGATCGGTCCTCTTTAATGGCTCTATCCCACATGACCATAAACTATTTGGCTTTGTACTTGGTACAGTTATTCTTGTGCTCGTTGGCATTTGGGATGATATTAAACAGATTGAGCCAAAGACTAAGTTGATGGGCCAAATCATAGCAGCTGCAATTTTGGTGGCTTATGATATTCGGGTGGACTTTATCAACCTTCCTTGGGGTGGTGTGGTGTACCTTAAATATTGGGCTGCTCCATTGACTATTTTCTGGATCGTAGGATTTACGAATATCGTAAATCTTATCGACGGCCTTGATGGCT
Source organism: Veillonella infantium (assembly GCA_958351665.1). Classification (GTDB taxonomy): domain Bacteria; phylum Bacillota; class Negativicutes; order Veillonellales; family Veillonellaceae; genus Veillonella; species Veillonella infantium_A. The sequence goes on from CATWLR010000020.1 coordinate 4,423, forward strand.
TGGCAGCAGGGATTTCCTTCATTGCTTGTATTGCTGTTTGCGCTATGACATTACAACTTGGTCAAACTGACTTAGCATGTATTTCTCTTGCACTGGCAGGTGCAACAGTAGGGTTCTTGCGGTATAACTTTAACCCAGCGAAAATTTTCATGGGTGATACGGGTTCTATGCTCCTCGGTTATACTTTAGCAGCTATTTCTGTAATGGGTGCTGTTAAAACGGCAGCTACTATTGCATTAGTAGTTCCTGCAATCGTACTTGGCTTACCAATTCTGGATACATTATTTGCTATCGTACGCCGTAAAATTAGCGGTCGTCCAATTTTTAAGCCTGATAAAGGCCATGTGCATCATCGTTTGTTAGCTCAAGGTTTATCTCAAAAACAAGCGGTGCTAATGATGTATGCCGTAACAGCTCTGTTTGGTGGCGTGTCCGTCATCGTAGCAGAGGTCAATGCTTGGATTGGTATTGCATTGGTACTCGTTATCTTCTTAGGCAGTATTTTTGTGGCTCGTCGCCTTGGTGTTATTACCCATAGTGATGCGGCTGGACATCCATTACCACGTCCTACAATTGAACGCAGCGATTCAGATGAAACTATTTCTTTTGATCGTGAAGAATTGGCAAAAGCTTTAGAGGAATCTGACGATTCCCATAAGAAATAACCATATGTGGGGCGCACGGCGCCCCATTTTTTCTATCCTACTATGTTGGAGGCAACTATGTTAAAAGTTATGACAATCTTTGGTACAAGACCTGAAGCTATCAAGATGGCTCCTCTTGTAAAAGCACTAGAAGCAGCACCAGATATGGAGCCGATTGTAACCGTTACGGCACAACATCGCGATATGCTCGATCAAGTACTAAACTTGTTCAATATTACCCCTGATTACGACTTAAATATTATGAGCCAAGGTCAAACATTGTACGATGTAACAAACCGTGCATTGATGGGCCTTAAAGATGTGTTAGAAGAAGCTAAACCTGATGTAGTTCTTGTACATGGTGATACAACAACAACCTTTGCAGGTGCTTTGGCGTCCTTCTATCAAGAGATTCCTGTAGGACACGTAGAGGCAGGCCTTCGTACCGGAGATATTTACTCTCCGTTCCCAGAAGAAATGAACCGTAAATTGACTGGTTCTATTGCGACCTATCACTTTGCACCAACAGCTAGTTCTGAAAGCAATCTTAAGAAAGAAAATATCAATACAGAGCATTTATATGTAACAGGCAATACTGTTATCGATGCCCTTGATACAACAGTGCAAGATAATTATGTTTTTGATGATGCTGCTATCAATGCATTGGATCCTGAAAAACGTACAGTTCTTGTTACTACACATCGACGTGAAAACTTGGGTGAGCCTATGCGCCACGTGTACCAAGCTATTCGCGATTTAATTAATGAATTTGAAGATATTCAAGTGGTCTTCCCTGTACATAAGAACCCTAAGGTTCGCCAAGTTGTACAAGAGGAACTTGGTTCTGTAGAACGTGTTACCTTAATTGATCCGCTTGATTATGAACCATTTGCGAACTTAATGGCTAAATCTTATTTGATTCTTACTGATTCTGGTGGAATTCAAGAGGAAGCGCCAGCCCTTGGCAAACCAGTTCTCGTATTGCGTGATACCACAGAACGTCCTGAAGCAGTTGAAGCTGGTACGGTTCGCCTAGTAGGTACTGATAAAGATGCAGTACACGCAGCAGCTCATGAATTGTTGAGCAATGCAGCAGCTTATAAACTGATGTCTAACTCCGTTAACCCTTATGGTGACGGCAAAGCATCTGAACGCATTATTCAAGCGTTGCGCCATGAGTTCTTAGGCGATCCTAATCGTCCTGAACGGTTTGGTAAATAATATGGATAAGGACCTTGTGAAAGCCCTCGCCATGGCAACATCGGCGGGGCTCACACTCGTTTTCTGTATAGGTGGTTTCATTTGGATTGGATATACACTGGATGGTTGGTTTAGAACTGAACCATTATGTATGATTGTATTTGGTCTTATTGGAGCTATAACAGGTTTTTATATGTTATATAAACAAGTTAAGTAGTGAGGTATATATGAATCAATATATTAAATTCATAGTGCGTGTGCTACTAACTTGTTTTTTTATTGCCTTTTTAGGCGGTATAATACAAGTTTTATGTGGCCTAGAACAGTATCTATGGGGATGGTTTTGGGGGATTTTTATAATGGTACTCTACTTGCTAAGTTTAGCTTTGCATGGTCAATCCATTGTATCAGGAGATCCTTACAAAGCCGTTCGTAAAGCTCGCAGACAGATGATATGGCGTCTTATGTTAGTAGGTTCATTAGTAGTCTTAGGATTAAAGATTCCCGGCATAGAGGCTATTAGCATGTTTGTTGGTGTAGCACTTATTCAGCCCGCATTATATGTTGTTTACTGGTGGCTTAGTCGACATTTCTAATCTTATGATGTGTTAAATTATAGATATATTCCAATAATGCATTATACACAATACATTCATGAGAAATTAGAATTGTTTACCTTTCAAGTGTTGATTATATATCTATAACGATGTATGATGATACATATATATATTATTTATATTTATTATAAATATATTAGTTTTTTATTATGTCTATGGAAGGGGTTGAGAACGTGGAATTACATGCGGGACACCATGAAGTCGTGCAGTGGTTAGGGTTGACATTTAATTTGGATACTCTAATTGCTACATGGGTTACTATGGCTATTGTAATACTGATAACAGTACTAGCCACCCGGGGACGTAAATTGGTGCCTGTAGGCTTGCAAAATATAGTTGAATCTATATTGGAAGGCTTAGAGGGGCAATTAGCTCCGAACTTAGGTCGTCATTGGCCAATGGTGAGTTCCTTGTTATTTACGTTTTTCTTATTTATTTTTGTAGGAAACGAATTAGGTTTAATGCCTACCTTTAAGGCTTTAACATCACCAACATCCGACATTAATACTACTGTTGCATTAGCTCTATGTAGCACATTAGTAGTATGGGTTATGGGGATTAAAGTTAAAGGCTTATCCTATTTCAAGCATTTCGTACGACCTTATAAGGCTTTGCTAATACTGAATATTTTTGAAGAGATTGCTAGACCTGTTACACTTGCCTTCCGTCTATTTGGTAATATCGTAGCTGGTGAAATTCTGTTAGAAGTATTGTACAATTTGCCTTGGTTTGTACCGGTACCATGGGTATGGATTGCTTTTAGTTTATTTATTGGTATTATTCAAGCCTTTATTTTTACCGTTCTTACTGCCTCCTACTTGGGGATGGCTCTTAGTGAGGAACATTAATTTTTTACGGAGGATATATTATGGAAGCTCAAGGTTTATTCGCATTAGCAGCAGCAATCGCAGTAGGTTGTGGTGCCATTGGTGCAGGTATCGGTGACGGTCTTGTATCTAGCAAAGTAATTGAAGGTATTACGCGTCAACCTGAATTGCGTGGTCAATTGATGTCTACTATGTTCGTAGCGATTGGTTTGATCGAAGCGATGCCTATCATCGGTGTAGTAGTAGCATTTATTTTGTTATTCAGATAATAACGAGGAGGAATAACCTTGGTTGACTTAAGCCTTGGAACGATTCTTGCTCAAATGTTGAACTTTTTTATATTAGTTTGGCTATTAGCTCGTTTTGCATATAAACCATTATTGGCGATGATGACAGAACGTAAAGAACGAATTGCTAAAGACTTAGAAGCTGCAGAAAAAGCTCGTGCAGAAGCAGAAGAATTTAAAGCTGATTATGCAGCTCAAATTTCTAATGCTCGTGTAGAGGCACAAAAAATTGTTGAAAAAGCAATTCAAGAAGCAGAAAATACAACACGTGAACAATTAGCAACAGCTCGCGAGCAAATTGAACAAGAAAAAAATCGTGCTCGTCAAGATATTGCCATTGAACGTGAT
>CATWLR010000021.1:0-8319 GCA_958351665.1 Veillonella infantium
ATACCGCCTTTACCTACATTCTCTTTTCCCGCCTCAAATTGAGGCTTAATCAAAGCAACAAGTGCTCCTGTATCCTTTAATAAGGTAGTCGCAACTGGCAGAACCTTGTCCAAAGAAATAAATGCTACATCAATAGAAATAAAGTCCACAAGTTCACCAAGTTGCTCAGGTGTAACAGTACGGATATTTTGCTTTTCCATATTAATCACACGCGAATCTTGACGCAATTTCCAAGCCAATTGATTATAGCCTACGTCAATAGCAAAGACTTTAGAGGCACCATTTTGTAGGGCGCAATCTGTAAAACCACCTGTACTAGCACCAATATCAACCATAACAGCATCCTGTAAGTTGATAGGATATGTTTGAATAGCTTTTTCTAACTTTAATCCACCGCGACTAACATAAGGCAACGTATTACCTTTTACTACAATATTGGCATCTACAGGAATTTTGGTACCTGCTTTATCAATACGCGTAGTATCCATGAAGATTTGGCCAGCCATTATGGCCGCTTTTGCCTTTTCTCTACTTTCAAAAAGTCCTCGGTTAACGAGGAGTATGTCTAAACGTTCTTTACTGCTCATATAACACCATTATAAATATAATAAAATTGAATACATGCAACAAGAATACCGAGGATTAATCCTCCAAATACCTCTATTGGTGTATGTCCTAATAATTCTTTTAAGGCCTCTTTACGAGTAATGACAACAGGTATGTTTTTCTTTGTAAAATAATCTACAATTTGATTTAGAATTTGAGCTTGACGACCAGCTTCTAATCGCACCCCAGATGCATCATACATAACTACAATAGAAAATACTAAGGATAGAATAAATAGATCCGAAGCTCCACTTTTTAGATATATAGCCGTAGTTGTAGCGATTACAAAGGATGTATGGGAACTGGGAAATCCCCCAGAACCCACAAGGCGTTCTGGACGAAATTTACCATGCCGAACTAGTTGCCATACAAATTTGATAGCCTGCGCAGTAAACCATCCCCAAAATGCAGCTTGCGCTATGTAGTTGTGTGCTATTTGTGGTAATATATCAATCATTATTTATACCTTCTTCAGGTAATACCAATTAATTAGTTCGTTCTAAAAGATAATCAATTAGAGCAGATAATATAGATGTATCATAAGAAACAGAGTCTAATGCATCGTGAGCTTGTTGGCCAACTAATAGGGCTTGCTCTTTTGCTCCTTCTAAACCAAGTAAAGATACATACGTCGATTTATGTTGTCGAATATCACTACCAGGAGTCTTTCCTAATTCTTCAATAGTTCCAGTTACATCTAGAATATCATCAGTAATTTGGAATAACAATCCTAAACAATTAGCATATTCCATAAGCGCTGTTCGAGTAGCCGTATCTGCATTGCCTAAAATAAGGCCTAATTCTACTGACGCATTAAATAATGCACCCGTTTTTCCACTGTGCAAAACCTTTAACTCTTCTAGTGGGATATGCTTATCTTCACTGAGCATATCGAAGGCTTGACCACCGACCATGCCTTCCGGGCCTGCTGCAGTAGCTACGCATTTAATAGCATCTATTTTTTGCTGAGGCGTAGCAGTTTTATTCTCAGTCATTAGTTGAAAAGCATAAGTTAATAAACCATCACCAGCTAGAATAGCCATACCTTCACCATAAACTTTATGATTTGTTAAATTACCTCTGCGATAATCATCATTATCCATAGCTGGTAAATCATCATGTACTAAGGAATATGTATGGATACACTCCATGGCACATAGAAATTCCTTATAATCAGCTGGATCTTTATGAAGCATTTCTAACACAGCTTTAGATAAGATTGGTCGGATTCGCTTACCGCCTTGCATTAAGCTATAACTCATGGATTCATAAAGAGGTTTAAATTCTTGATTTGGGCTACTTAATACCTCACCTAACCATTGTTCAATATGTTGTTTGCTAGACCCTAAATAATCTTTGAACATAGAATCTCCTTATTCGCTGATGCGAACTTCTTCGATAATTTGTTGAACTTCATTTTCAACTGAATCGAGCATTTCTGCACATTCTTTTACTAATGTTAAGCCCTTTTTATATTGTGTTAAGAGTTCAGAGATGGTCATATCACCATCGTCTAATTGTTTCACAATATCCTCTAAGGCTTTATATTTCTTTTCATAATTTTTTAGTGATGCGGCCATCTTTGTGCGCCTCCTTTACCGTAGCATTCACATAACCATCAGCAAGTGTAACTCGTATATCATCCTTTGGATGTAATTGAGTAACAGACGTTATAGGTTTATCATTATGTTCAACCTTTGCAAACCCTTTTACCATCATTTGTAATGGATTTAGAGATTCTAATTGTTGAGCTAATAATGCTAAACTATGTTTCTCTGTATTGCATCGTTCTTTTGTAGTATTAGTTAATGATTGTGAAAGCTCTTGTAAATGCGTTTTCTGTTTATGCAAAAATTGTAGAGCTGGAATACCTAATCTACGATTAAAGAGCAATGTTAAATCTGTACGTTTATGCTGTAATGTATAACGTATAAACTCGTGCAGGTATTCTTCTTTTTCTGTTAATTGATCTTGTAGTGTAATGATAGGAAGTACAGCCATTTCTGCAGCGTGACTTGGCGTTGCTCCACGAGCATCTGCTACATAATCACATAAGGTATAATCTGTTTCATGACCTACTGCTGAGATAACTGGTGTATTAGCAGTATAAATAGCCTCTACAACTGCTCTATCATTGAAGCACCATAAATCCTCCATAGATCCACCACCACGACCAACGATGATAAGGTCTACCTCTGAGTCGGCATCAGCCGCTGCTATTCCTTTAGCTATAATAGGTCCTGCTGTATTACCTTGGACAGGAACAGAGAACAATTTAAATTGAACTAATGGGTTTCGTCTTTCGCTGACATGTAAAATATCATGTAATACAGCGCCAGATTGAGATGTAACAATCCCGATGCAACTTGCCATGTACGGTAAATTTTGTTTATGGCTATCATCAAAGTATCCTAAGGCAGTTAGTTCCCGTTTTAATGCATCAAATTCAATCTGTAATGGACTTTTAGAACCTATTTGCATATCCGATGCAATGAGATTTAAACGGCCCATTTTATTGTAAAAATTAACAGATGCTTTCACAGTGACTAATAATCCATTTTGAATGGCATTAGCTAGTCCTTTTTGCATAACTGTACTAGACCACATGGTAACATCAATAGCGGATTCTTCATCTTTTAAAGAGAAATACATATGACCACTACTATGACGCTTAGCGTTAATAATGGTGCCGCTAACATAAAGATTCTTAAGTAGATATTCACGGTCTAAGGTGCGCTTTATAAGATTGTTTAATTGTGTAATGGTTAATACATTCACGATTATCCTCTAATTTCCTCTAAAAAAGCAGCGCCAAAAGCATTGCCAGTGGCATTATCAACAGAAAATTGTGGCTGTGCCACGTGTAATGTAATGTGATTACGCATACAATAATGCTCCATTCGATGACGAAGTATACTATTGCTCATTACACCACCTACGGCAATTAATGTTTTAACAGGTTTATTTTTTAAATGATAGGTAATCATTTTTTCTAGTGCATTTCCAATAGAGGTGAATACAGCTCGCGATAGATTAGATTTTTCCATATCATTCATGGAATCACTAATGCGTCGCATAGCTGCACTACATGGCCCAGCAAAGCTTATCCAACCATCTTTTACAGAAGATGGTAATGGTTCATATTCTGTAGTTTGTAATGCTAATGCCTCTAGATGCTTACCTGCAGGAAATGGCAAACCCATTGCAACACCAATACGATCTACATATTGACCGCCTTGTAAATCCTTAGAGCCGCCAATAATGTGAGACTCAAATATGCCTTCTCCTTTATAATGACAATATACGAGCTCTGTAGTACCACCAGATAAATGAAGTGCTAAAAATGGATCTTTAGGAATTGTTTTTAGTTCTCGAAGGGCAGCTAAAATATGATTTTCTTGATGTGCAAAAACTTGTAAAGGTACATTCATCATATGACTTAGAGATTGACCATACCCTAGCCCTACCATAAAGGCTGGCATATAGGAATTTTCCTCACGTCTAGGAAATCCACTAACACCGATACCACTAATTGGTAGTTGTGGCAATTCAGATATCAACTTAGGCAATGCCTTTGTATGTTGAAAGACCATATTTGATTGTTGTAGTCCTCGCTCACCCTGTTTGACCTCTAATATTTTGCGGGCTTCCCCAACTATTTGAAAGTCGCTATCTATAATGGCACAACTCGTGGTGTAGCAACTAGTATCAATGCCTAAGTAATATCGTTTCATTATTTACTCTTATTATATGCATCTAGAATTGCATTAATTAATTTATAAGAAGAATCAGAACCAAAATCTTTAGCTAATTGAATAGCTTCATTAATAGCTATAGATGGTTCTAAAGGTTCATCTTCATTTGCCATTTCCCATAAAGCAATACGTAAAATAGCACGATCAACCTTGTCTAAGTTTTCAACTTTACGTGATTTACAAAATGGCTGTAATGTTGCATCTATAATTTCAGAAGTGGATAATACACCATTTATAATATTATTCGCATAGGCCTTATCCATAGATTTATGCATATGTCCTTCTGGAAATTGAACATCACTTTGGTCTGAATGAAATTCATTAGCATATAACATTTGAAATGCGTATTGACGTGCTTCACGTCGATTTCGCTTAATTACCATGTGGAGTTGGCTCCTTTTCTTTAACAATACCTTCAATATGAACATCAACCTTAACATGATTAAGATCAAGCATATTCTTTAAGGTTTGTTTGATTTCTAACTGCAACTGTTTGGATAATTCAATTAAATTGTATCCATATAATGCTTTAATATAAATATTGACTTCAATAAAATCTTTACGATGTTTAACATTAATACCTGGTAAACTGCGTTGACCAAAGGCATGTGTAATACCCTCTACTAGTTCATCGTAAAAGCGAGGGCTTAAAGAATGAATACCTGGTATAGTGGTTAAAGTTTTTGTTGCTACATCTATGATGACAGAGTCTGCAATATTAATAGTATCCATATCTAATCCGTAGTTTAATTCTTTATCTGAACTCATATAGATTCTCTCCTAAGGCTGTGATGGTGTTACTAAATCATCAAAAATAATGTCTTGTACCACTATATCAATAGTTTGAACTTCAATTTCTGTATAAGAAACTAAAGCCGTTTTTATACGTTCTTGTAAACGTAAAGCCACATCAGGAATACGATATCCATACTGAATGCAAACATATAATGTTACAGAAAGAGCTCCTTCATCGTTAAATGATATCTTTACACCTTCATAATCAGATTTACGTCTAAAGAAGGCATTTACATCATCATTAAAGGTAGAACTCATATGATGTATACCCTTTGTTTCAAGCGCTGCTATAGTAACAATCGTAGCATATACATCTTCACTAATCTTAATTTTACCAGACTCTAGTTCAGTATTTTTCTTGGTCATACTGGCCTCTTTCAAAAAAAGCACTTGTCCCTATATATAATTACATAGACGACAAGTGCTTACAGTGCAAATGTTACGATATATGGGGAATAAGATTCCATGAAAAGATCTAGCCCCAATACATATCAATGAGTATTAGGCACGTTCGATGTATTGACCTGTACGAGTATCAATACGAAGTACATCATCTACTTCAATGAAGAGAGGTACTTTTACAGTGTAGCCTGTTTCCAATACAGCTGGTTTGTTACCACCAGTAGCAGTATCACCACGGATACCAGGGTCTGTTTCAACTACTCGAAGTTCAACAGCTACAGGTAAATCGATACCGATTACGATACCTTGGAAGAACATGATGGATACTTCCATATTTTCAAGAAGGAAGTTTTTAGCATCACCTAGTTGTTCAAGGTTAAGTTCAACTTGATCGTAAGTTTCGTTATCCATGAATGTGTAAGCGCCATCAGATTCGTATAAGTATTGCATACGACGACGGTCAACATGTGCTTTAGGCACTTTTTCACCAGCATTGAACGTACGTTCTACTACAGAACCAGTTTGCAAATTTTTCATTTTAGTACGTACGAATGCAGCACCTTTACCTGGTTTAACGTGTTGGAAATCAACTACTTGCCATACATTACCGTCGATTTCAACGGTTACACCTGGACGAAAATCATTACTGGAAATCATCTAACTCTTCTCCTTCTAAATACCTATTTCAATTAACTCTTTTGGACTATGTGTCAACACCTCATAGCCGTCAGATTTGACGATGACACTATCCTCTATTCTCAATCCGATAGTACCTGTAATATAAATACCAGGCTCTACCGTAATGATCATATTTTCTGTAAATACCGTATCGGATTTTGTATTAGCCACTGGTTCTTCGTGAATCTCAAGACCTACGCCATGACCAGTGCCGTGATTAAATTCCTTGGTATATCCATGTTCTTTAATATAATCACGACATACTGCATCGAGTTCTTTACCAGTAATACCAGCCCGAACAGCAGCTACACCGCGTTTTTGTGCTTCTAAAACTATACTATACAGCTTTTTTTGTAATTCAGAGGCAGGACCCATTACAATAGTTCTAGTCATATCGGAATGGTAACCCTTATATACGGAGCCAAAGTCGAAGGTAACAAAATCACCTGCTTCAATGACCTTATCACTGGCTACACCATGAGGCATACTAGAACGGTTACCAGAAGCAACGATGGTTGCAAAGGAAGGTTCCTCTGATCCACGTTTTAACATTTCTGTTTCTAATATGATGCGCGCTTCGTTTTCTGTCATCCCTACCTTTAATTGTGGCAGTAATGCAGCAAAGGCGTCGTCACCAATTTTAGCGGCTTTTCGCAATAATTCTAATTCATCCTCTCGCTTAACTGCTCGTAGTTTAGCAAAATTGATAGATGTAAAATTAAAGCGTTCATCTAATGTATCACATAAGGTTTCATACGTATCTACCGGCATTTGCTTGCCTTCAATACCGAATAAACCTTCGTGAATATGATGCTCATTGAATATATCTACAAGAGTATCCATAACAGAGGATTCATATTGAATGACTGTATATCCTTCACATTGTTTTGTAGCTTGCTCAGTATATCTGAAATCAGTAATCATAAAGGCTTTATCTTGTGTAATGATAGCAAAGCCTGTAGTACCAGTAAAACCAGCAAAATAATGTAGATTAATAGGGCTCATCAAAATGACACCTGTTAATTCTTGCTCTTTAATATACTGTTGTAGCAGATTTAAACCATTCATAATCATGCTCCTAGTCTATAAAGTACAATTAATCTTACCATAAAATACCTATATTGAATAGAATTTTATGCTATTTTTTGAAAGCCTCTATATCACCAATGGTTAAGTCCTGTATAGAACCAACCTCTTCAATCCCTGTTAAATCTATATGGCCTATAGTTAACCGTTTTAAATATGTAACAGTACCGCCTGCAGCACCAATCATACGTTTTACTTGATGATATTTGCCTTCTTCAATGGTAATATGCAGAGATTGAGAAGATACAACATCAATTAAAGCAGGCTTGCAATGGGTTCCGTCACCTAGTACAATCCCCTCTTTTATACGTTGAATTCCTTCTTCTGTTAACTCACCATCATATTCTACGTAATAAACCTTGGATACATGTTTATTACCATTGATGATTGAATGTCCCCAAACACCATCATTGGTAAGCAAGAGTAAACCTTCTGTATCCTTGTCTAACCTTCCGACTGGGACTACCCCCATTTTAATATATTCAGGTGGCAATAAATCCATTACAACAGGATGATTTACATCCTCCACAGCGGTAACATAGCCTTTGGGTTTATGAAATTTTACATAATACTGCTGCTTAGTATTAACTACTTGTCCATCAACCGTTATTACATCAGACTCAATATCAACATGGCTATCTTTTTTTGTTGTTATTTCACCATTAATAGTAACCCTTTGATCCTTTAAGAGTTGATGAACTTCTTTTCGACTGCCATAAGCTTTATTAGCCAATAATTTATCGAGTCTCATCATACATGTCCTTGGAGTAATTCAACATGAGCTGTATCATTGAGCAAATTCAAAATATTATGATCGTATTCGCCCATACCATTATAGAAAATACGATTAATAGCTGTATTACCTTGGCTGAAATTCCAACAATGACTAATAGAAATATCTAATAATTTACATAATAAGGTTCTAATAGTTCCGCCATGACATGCTATTAAAAGAGTCTCTTCCTCATCATTAACATTGAGGAATTCTTCCAGACCC
>CATWLR010000022.1:0-8123 GCA_958351665.1 Veillonella infantium
GATTGTAGTTTGTGTGTAGAAGTAGCGTATCTAGATATAGAGCAGATGAAATCGACATTTACAGAGCTGGCAACGCTATTGCTAGGCAATGCTAAACAAGCTAACTCTTTTATGACTAAGGCAAAGTTACATTCCATGGAAGAACTAGAAGATAGCTGGTGGAATCTCTATGAGAAGTTGCTATCTACTGGTCGTGCTGTAGAGTTATCTTTGAAAATCGAATTAGAGGATTTTCTTTATTATGTGCAGAAGTTAATCCATAATAAAAATTTATCTACTGATGAAAATTTAACTGGCGATGTATCTATTGATACATCCGCATTCGATGATAGTCAATGTATTGGGGACTGGTGCGCACATTTTAATTTCACGTGGAAAAACCATAAGTTAGTAGGTATGGACATCGGTACAGATAGTTTGGTGCTCATGGTACTTTCAAATGAGGAATTTAAAAGAGCCCAAGAACTAGCGAAAGAATTATTACATAGAATCGATGTAGCTGAACGTTTGTGATGTAACGAAAATTATGATGTAGTGGCACGATTATAATGTGGCAGTATCTATAAAAAGGTTGTAATTCTTAACTGTAAACAATTTGCACTGTATAAATGTAATGAATAGGAGAGATTCATATGAGTATTGTACGTCTACCAGAATATGAAGCTGAGTTTGAGCCGGAAGTATTTGAAATTTATGCATTGCCGCGCAGTGATGCGAATGGGGCTAGTCCTTATTTAGATAAGTACCATAGACCGCTGGTGTCTACCGATGCTATCCTAGATACTCGAACTGGCGTGCTTGACCGTAGCGAAGGCATTTTGACGTGGATTATTGAGGGCCTTGATGATAGATGGGGTTATTCTTTTGAGCCGCACGGTGTCTATAAATTATTAGTTAAGAAAGCAAAACCTGTAGAGGATATAGGCTATATGCGTCCTTCTTGGAATAATCGCTATTATGTACTTGAGGTGTTAGAGGAACATGCTAAACATAGCGAGTTAGAGGCCTTGTCGGCTTATTTGAAAACCCCTAAATACCTTCATACTGACAGGGGTGACTTCCTGTTAAATCGAGAGTATCAATATTACACAGCGAGAATTGATGATTATGCATTCACCCTTGATGTGGACGAGGGTTCTGATGAAAGCTGTACCGTGGCATTGGAGGCTTTCAATAAAATCGATAATTTCAAAGCATTTGAACAACGAATTAGTGCATATATTAGTGAAACCTTGCTAGATTTAGCCAATGATTGGCTCGACAATGATGACCAAGATCCGATTACGGCAGAAATATTTGCCAAGCGTATTACTATGTGCGAATTGGCGTTTCGCAATGATGGCTCCATAGAGGTTTATTATGACGATGATGATATTTTCTGGGGACACTGCATCATAGCTAATATTGATGCGGATGGGAACCCTGTTCAGGCGGATATTGCAGGATAATGAACTAGTGGTGTGTGGTGAACTGGTGGGGTATCATAATGATAAAATCTGAATTAATGACATTATGGAACGTTGAAAGCTGGACTGTAGAACCGCATGGCGTTTACTTTGTAGCCCGCCGATTGGGCACTAATCGTTTAGAGAATGTAGGACAAGCCTTTCAAAACCTCAATATTAGTTGCACCGATTATACTGAGGCTGAGGTACTTTCACTACCAATGTGGGAACAATTATATGTTCAATTAGATAAATTAGACCAATTAGCACAGGAAATCATACAAAAGAAAATACCGCAAGAAGAGTCTGTTGTGCTAACACTAACGGATATAATGTTAGATAAATCAGGTTGTTACGACGCATTTGCACTAGGTTATGATATAGGTGAATCCTCAGCAGGACATCTATATGTTTTGGTTTCTTTTGATGAAAACTTTACGGCTCAACAAGATGTGATTTATGAAACCTTATAGAGTTGTATTAAAGTGGTGACACGGGTGTTGTAGACTACCTAAAAAATAAGTGATACATAGGAGAGAGATGATGGAAAATCTGTATAAAGAATTAAGAAGCTTTTTTGCCAACGATATTGATCTAAATGATTTATACGATTCCGAAGCTATCATCTGGATTGATTGGCGTGAGTATGACGAAGATGTAGTGCGCTATTTTAATGATATGATGGCTGAGCCTATCGATATTAAAACGGTTAGTAATGGCAAGGCTTATGGTGATGATATTGTGTTACAAAAAGGCGATAAAGAGTTGCAAATTCCTTACGGTGATGAGCAAGATCGAGATGTGACCATCAAATATTTCAATGACTTTGTTAAGCCTGACTATGAGGTGCGTTGGTTTGCTGAAAGCCTTGGAAATGATACGCTCGGCTTTACGGTGCTTTCAGGGGCAGAATGGGTCAATTTAGAAGATGAATTTGGGGTGGATACGGTTCGTTACTATTTTGAGCCTATCAATCTTGAAAGTAACATGTTTAATCTCGACATGGATGAAGTTTCTGCATTATTAGAATTACGAGAAAATAATAGATGAAATAGAGAGATGAGAGAATCAATAAGAGGGAAGAATATGGATTATCTAAAACTATTGTGTGAAGATTCTAACTTGGCAGCAGATTTTGATATGCTATTTGATTTCTGCCTATTAGACGGGTTGGAAGAACGAGATACTGCTGAAGGGCGATGCACATTCTCTTTGCCTGGGAAGACTTTTGGTCGTGATGGTGCCGGTGGCGAATATCATCAATTAGAGGATGGCTCTATCGGGTATATGAGTAGCGAAGGGGAATGTGGTCGTATAGCTGAAAGTGTAGATGATTTAATTCATTTATTGGTGTACAGCATTTGCTGGCATGATTATTGTGACGCCAGCCAATATACGGACATATCTACTCTCGAAGCCTATGCCAATGAGCGTCATGATGAAATCGCTTCTTATACAGAAATAGATGTATGGGAAACCGTTGTGCAGGCGTTAGGTATGCCTTTAGAAGTAAATGTGGCTGCTGAATTACAAAAGTTCTATGATGCGGCACATCGAGCTCCTTTATATATTTGTTATTTCCATGAAGATGATGGAACTGTTACAGAATCACAAAATCTATTTTTCTAGACCTATTGTTTAAAAGGAGAATTATATGGCTATTGATGGAGTAAAAATCATAGATAGTGATGATGGTCATGATATTTATAATTTGATTGTTGAACGCTATAGAGATGGCACTAGTATTGATACCATTGTTTCAGAAATTCTGGCTGAAGAGCAGAATTTTTGTACTGACGAATTCTATACAGAAATTTATTGGACTGCCGTAGCCTATTCGCTGTGGAAGATAGGTCATCTGCCGCAGGATATCAAAGAGAAAGCATTAGATATAATCGCGAAGGGCGCTCATGAGTTTTGGCTAGAAATTGATAGTAAGGCGCTCAAACAGCGTCAAAAGGTGTTGGATACATTAGCCGTACAGCTACAAAGTGAAAATCCAAAACCGCTTAAGGTTCGTAAATCTAAAACAAAGCGAGAACCTCATTTTAAGGTGGGCGATGTACTAGCTGTTAAGTTTGAAAATGAGTATGGAGCTATTTTTGTATCTGACGTGGATCAATCACCGCGGAAAATCGAGTACCATTTGGCCTGTACGCGGCTTTTACAAAAAGAAAAACCTACAATGGAGCAGTTTTTAAACAGTAAAATCGCCTGCCGGAAAGACAATACAAATTTCGGTATCGATACCGACTGTTGGTTTAATCATAAAGACCTAGGCCTATTGCTAGACCATTTAGAAATCATTGGGGCTGTTGAACTATATCCGTGTAAATTGTGGACACTAGCACCAAGAGGCACGTTGGAAGATATCTATGAGGAGATTACAGATGAGCCAAGAATAGGTAGACTTCGGCTAATAGATACGTATGAATTGGTGAAAGATATAGTTCAGAAATAATTATAGGGTAAACGTGTTACTATACGGACGTACATATACAGATATGTATATAAAAGTCTAACTACAAAGGTGTAAACAGAATGGATGGAGCAACTAAAAAATACATAGAAACTGTGAAGGTCAGTGATATACCCTGGCATCGGTTGACCACAAGTTATGGTCGTGCCACAGATTTTCCTGCTCATTTTGAGGTGTTGTGGGATATGAAGAACGTTGATGCCATTGATGCGGCAGGTGAAGAGCTGGCACAAAATATTGAGCATCAATCGACTTTATGGCATGCTACACCATTTGCTATGGTTTTCTTGCTTCGTATTTTTAAGAAAGCCTTAGAAGAGAGAACTCAGAATGAAGTAGCTCATTATTTAGTAGAACAATTGGTAGATTTATTTACTGTGATTGCTGAGTGTATCAGAGATGGTCTTATGCTAGAGCATGCAGATCCACTACCGAGTTTTGCGGATATGCTCAACGAAGAGTACCTTTGGTCTGAAGAGTATGATGAAGATGAAGATATTCTTCGGTATGAGGAAGAAGAGGTATTTCCGGATGACCTATTCTTTAGTTTTTACTACTATTCCTTACAAGTGCTTCTATTATGTAAGCCATTGTTAGACAAAAATAAAGAACGTGAGGCTGTGTTGTTAGATTTGCTTACGGAGATTAAAGATTATGGGACTCATTGCAAATTATAATTGTGTAAGTGATAAGAATTTAAAAGAGCTCAAGGGTTTAGGCTCATCAGAGGAAGAGCTTTTTGAAACCGTTGAAGAGTGGAGTGATGAGGACGAGTTATTGCTCGACATCGATAAGATGTGGGATGTCCTTCACTTTGTGCTTACTGGTGTGAGTACTGATCATAGAATAGACGATAATCCACTTAGTCAAGCTGTGCTTGGTGTAACGCCGATTGAGGATTTATCTGAATATATGGCCTATACGGAACATTCTAAAATAGCTGATATTGTAGCGGCTTTAGAGCAGTTTGATATGGAACAAGTACTCGAATCTTTCGATATGAAAGCCTGCAAAGAAGCAGAACTATACCCAAATATTTGGGACTATGATGATGAGAAGGATGAAATTATAGAGGAAATTCTCGATTATTTCGAACACATGAAAGTGTTCTATAAAAAAGTGCTAGAAGCGAAGGGACATGTAGTAGTTACGATTTGTTAAAAGGTGGTTACAATGGACAAAGCGCGTAAAAAGGAATTATTGAAAGACTATAAAGCTAAAGAAAAACAGAATTTTAAAGATAGCTTACCTATGGACGAAGAGTTGTTTTGGAATCTCTTTGACTATGTAGATGAGAAATTAGAGACAAATGATGGTTGCGATCATAGTTTGACTTTCACTAGAGAATTCTTAGAAAAACAAAAGGTAGATGTGGAAAGCGTACTAGACTGGATTGTCAACGAAGGTGGTGGTTGTGACTGCGAGGTTCTCTATAATGTAGAAGAGAGATTTGAAGAGTAATATCTATGTAATTGGGAAGGTTTTCGTATACAGTTTGTTTTTGACTTAGCGCAAACTGTAAGCAGTCTAATGTAAATTTATTTGTGATTTTGGTAACCAAGTAATCGTTGGTAAAAAATCATAGTATACTAGAAATGTTAAATACTTCTGGCGATATTAGCAATTTTGTCTAAGAAACGCCGACGTTTTTCGTCCGAACTGTTTTCTGTGCCCGCCAACTGGGTATGTGTAACAGGTTTAATGCCACAGGATTTTAGAACCTGATTTTTTAATACCTTGCCATAGTCCTGAATAAACGGCGTCAAAAAGACGGGAGTGTTATGTGTGGTGATAATCCAGGCTGATTTCCCTTGTAAATGACCTATAAGGCCTCTTTTACCATAGGAATAGGCAAAGCCCGCTGTAAATACGCGATCGATAAAGCCTTTAAGTACAGCCGGCATACCGCCCCACCAAATAGGGTAGATAAAGATGATATGGTCCGCCCAAGTAATCAAATTACGATACTTTTCCATGTCCGGCACAGTGCTTAAATCTCGACGTTTGTGCATGTCATCGAATCGCAATACGGGATCGAATGGCTCCTCATATAGATCCAAAGTGTTCACATTGTGCTCTTTTGAAAGATTCTGTTGCACTACTTTCAGAATAGCGCTATTAAAACTCTGATGATTAGGATAGGTGTAAATGATTAAAATGTTCATGGCTAGTTCCTTTCTAATTAATTATCGTTGCTTGAGAGAATCTGTATAATAAAATGGTATCTATATTAAGTTAAAGTCTAGTGAAGAGCATCTATTTTGAAAGTAAATGATGATAGAATTTACTAAGGATGTATTGTTAATTCCTTCTATTTGCAGGCGTTACCATAAGGGTATATAGTATAGGCATGTGATGGATATAATCACATGTCTATTTTTATAAGGAGGACGCTATGCAACACGTTCAAAACCGCAGTACTACGTCCGCGTTAGTACTCACAGCCGTATTGATTGCCCTCGCTACATTGTTTACCATGTACACGAAAATCCCAGTACCTGGCATTCGCGGCTATTTCAATGTAGGAGATGTCGTTATTATGACGTCAGCTCTATTATTAGGTCGAAAATATGGCGCCTATATTGGTGCTATCGGCCCAGCGTTAGCTGATTTATTCCTCGGCTACGCAGTCTTTGTACCAATCACCTTTGTGGTGAAAGGCATTGAAGGCTATCTTGTCGGTACTGTCTATAACCATAAGACAACTACCTCTGCCTTGGTGGCAACCATTGTAGGTGGCATTACCATTGTAGCAGGCTATTTTATCGCCGAATACTTTGTATTCGATCCAGGCGTAGCCATTGCTGGTATTGTAACTAATACTATTCAAGCCGTTATGAGCGTTATTATTAGCCTGATTCTCTATGCAATCTTGCGTAAACGATTGGGATAGGATTACTGATTCACAATTCATATACAAATTATGATATAATTTGTATATGAGGAGGTGCTTTTATGGGGTTATTACGTGAAAGTATCCGACCATCGTCGGATTTAAGAAATAAATATAATGAAATCTCTACAGTTTTGAAAACAAGGGATGAAGCTTGTATTATGACGGTGAATGGCCGTGGTGATACGGTATGTATGGGATATGAAACCTATAATAAATTGAAAGCACAGATAGAATTATTAGAGGCTATTGCATTGGCTGAGGAAGACGAACGAAAAGGTAGAATGGGACCTATTGAGGATACTTTTATCAGCATAGAACAGTTGTTAGCTGAGGCCGAATAGTTATGGAAGACGCTGCTTATCGTATCATTATTATGGCACAGGCTGATCAGGCATTGCATCATATTGTTTTGCATGTAAAGCAATCTTTTTCCAATGAAATTGCCAAGGATGTTTATCAAGAGATTAAAGATAGAATTCTTTTATTAGCGGATAATCCTTATATGGGCGTGATTCCAAGACATACTGTTTTACGTAATAAAAACTATCGTATGTTGATTATTAATAAAAATATTATTTTATATCGTGTCTTTGATGATGAAAAAGAAGTGTGCATATATAATATATTTAGTCAACGGCAAGATTATTTACAACTTCTGCAAGGATTGTAGATGTTTAGTTGATTTGGTATAGATGAATAAAGGGAGACTCCGTTCTGAGTCTCCCTTTTGTAGTTATTTCCTTTGGAGCATTGATAGTGCTGATTTGTCGTAATAACGACAAATAGCCCTTCGTTACCAACTGGTAGCTGAAAACGAAAGGCCATTTCTGCATGTTTTATAATGTTTTGGGATGAGCCTGACGGAAGCACTCGTCGGCTATCTCTTTATTACATTATAATGAGATTGGCATATATCGTCAATCCCATTATAATGTAATGTACATTGAGGTGTTCTGATGGAATCCCTCTCTTTTTATTGTAGTTCACTCTTTAATTCAGGATATTCCTTTCTTCAAAGACTGCTTTTACCGTAAACAGCGCGTTCAGCACGCGTGGAAATCCCGCATAGGGGATGCAATGTGTGCAGACCTCTACGATTTGTTCTGGTGCGATACCGACATTGAGTGCCGCGTTGGTATGTACTTTCAGCTGAGCCTCGCAACCGCCTAGCGTTAAAAGGGATGCGAGTGTAATCAGTTCTCGTTCCTTGAAATCCAGATTGGGGCGTGTATAGATGTCGCCGAACAGCTCGACCAATAAATCGGCTATGGCCGGTGAAATCTCTTGAATTGTGTTATACACC
>CATWLR010000023.1:0-8015 GCA_958351665.1 Veillonella infantium
AACTCCTGTCGCCCATATGCGGAATTGAGTTGCCTTTTTACTATTTACTCGATATCCTACTGCAATGATAGCATCAAGATTATAAAAATTAGTTTGATAAATTTTACCATCTTTAGCAGTTGTTTCCATTTTGGAAATAACTGCTAACAGATCTAGTTCTCCACTTTCAAATATATTCTTCAGATGCTTACTAATAGCAGGTATATTAACATCAAATAGTTTTGCCATATCTTTTTGTGTCATCCAAAATGTTTCATCTTTGAATAGTACATTCGTAGAAACAGATTCATTCTCTGCTTGATATACAATCACATTTCCTGTAATCGCATTTTCTAAGGATGTCATATAATCCCCCTCTATATTTATATCTCATTTTATTTCATACTTATAAGCTATTCCTGCTTATTATTTAATGAGCTGCATGATATATCATATCGTCCAAGATCTTAACAAAGTCTTGTTCCACACCTGAAGTATCATTACCAGTACTACCAATGCCTGTTAGCATAGTTTCTTTCCAATCATTTTTTGCCATAAGTCTAAATGAAATCAAATACTTAGCTTTTGTTTTATCCGATTCCCCATTTGGCAAATAGTAAAAGCCTATGCTTCTTTCAATGGGTAACAGTGCCGGACTATCTTGCGGCTTATACTGACTATATATGGATTTCATAAAGGTTAGAATATCTTCACCCTTTACAGACGAATCTACAAAAACAATCTCATCGTATGTAAATAAAGATATTTTACTAGTGCCAGCTACACGTGTCGCTTTAGATTTAGCTAGCTCCAAGGCCTCCTCATGAGTAGCCATCCGCATACCATACTGCTTAGCACGCTCCACATAGCCCTCGCATATCAAATATTTCTATCTGAACAAAATATACGAACTTAACTATGAATAAACTTAAACCACAGTTAATCCTCTACCTCATACCCCTTCTCCCAATTAGGGGCCCCGCCCCATGCGAAAGGAAAAGAGCTTTTGTTGTTAATGGGCGAAGCAACTAGTTAATAGAAAACATAGGTATGGATGGGACGGATTCACATATAACGTTATAAAAAAGGGATTCCCTTATTGATGAGCGACTTAGGTCACTATGGAGCGAAGAGATAAGGGAATCCATTTTTTAACAATCTAGCATATTTGTATTCGGGCCCCATCCATACTATTTTCGGTTATTCACCATTAACAACAATCACTTAACTAGCGCATCCAATGTATTCATTCGGAAGTCTTCTATTACATTCATAAAGGATTGATTATGTATCGGATTTTCCGTCATCCCAAATAGGTGGCTTTTACAGTCGCAGTCAGAGGATCCAAATTTAGGCACGTCCCATTCGGCAACGCCACGGACCGCATCAGCAAGAGCACATTCCGCATCATCTAGGCTGGTGCGAATCGGCAGGCCGGCTATCATTTCACAGTGACCGCGGAAGTAATCTAAATGCCAGTGCATTTTCTTCCGTTTTCGCTTATGGCGCTCAATGCGCTTCGTTAAATTCGCCTTCGCAGAGCCGACGTACATATAGTAGCCCGCCTTGAAATGCATCATCCCTTTAGAGCCAATCTCAAAGTCTAAATCATGGTCCAGATGCATGACCATTACGTACACGCCACTATCGTGAGCCTCTGTGTCGAGAATGCTACTCGGATAGGAACATTCATGGGTTACAGTAGGCATGGTAAAAGTCTCATCCCACGCCACAGCAATGGCTTTCCAATCTAAAGAGGGGGCTACCTCTTTAAAGGTTTTGGCAAACTCCAAATCTGTATGGTAGTCTGGTAAGAACCACTGCGCCCTATCCCATTGTACGAGGAATAAAACACCTGTGTGGTAACCTTCGTTTTGCAATTCTTTTAAATGTAATAAATGCTTGCGCCCTCGTTCTGTAATAGCATCAGGGAACATCGCACCAGTCTTGGAGAATAGCGTACAAGACTTAACCTCTAGCAAGAACTCATCACCTTTATCATTGGTGAGGAGCAAGTCAAAACGTGATGATGTGCCATGTAGTTTAACCGTATACTCCCGCCGCACAACGCGCCACTCCTCCCAACCAGGGATGAGTTTATTTTCAATCAAATGCTGCGCTACATCATTGCTGTAGTTTGTATCAAGCATAATCACTACGCCATCGCGCTCGATGCCTACAACGCGGTATTTTGTCTTTGCATCAGGCTTATCATGCGGCACAATGTACATCGTTACACCCGTAAACAAGAGCTCCCACATGCGACCAGGATTTGGCAAATGAGCGAGCACGCTTTCACCATTTAAATCTAAAGTCACCACAAAACGGTTCGGGCGACCGGTATATTTTGCTTTTAAAATTGTATCGTAAAGGACTTTCATTGGTACTCCTATATCAAGAATATTCTATGTTTCTATTATACGCTATTTTGTTACAGGATGAGAGTCCTACGGATTGTACTTTGAAAGTCCTTACAGATTATAGTTTTAAAGTCCTTATAACTTGCATGATGAAAGACCTAGGAAAAGCCTAAGAAGTAACACCTAAAAAGGCCTAGGAAGTAACACCTTAACTATTCACAAAATAAATTAATAATTCACCACAGTTACAGGGTCATTATTACGATATTTGCGATTACTACGTGGATAATCTCGTTCTAACAAACTATGTAAAGCTTCTCCTAATAACGTCCAAAAAGCATCAGAATCTTCCGTTGGTATACCAAGAACAATGGAATTTCCTTTGGAATATGTAATACATGTAGAGGTTATGTTATCAATAATTGGCAAATACACAATAATCACACCACATGCTGCTAACATGTCCTTGAGAGGCTCTTTCACACCGATTAAAGGTTCACTAGATAGATCCTTAATTTTTGGTATAAATTTTTCTAGTAACTCTGCATCGTAGGGATTTACCTCTACAAAGCGCGCCCTCCCTTTCGTGATTTGTACCAATGTATAAATCGCACTCTTTTTATGAGGATCCATATCCTTAATATTTTCATATACTAAGGGCATAACCATTTCATTAGCTACATTTTTTAAAGAAGCTACCTCAAAAAACTTCTGTAAATTATTGACCTGCTCAGCTGCCTTTTTTGTTTCTGGCACGATGCCTAAACGTGCGAGTTTGGCATAACCAAAAGGTTTAGCAAAGTTGATTTCTTCATCAATAGAATTTTCGTACTCTACTTTTAAGATAGCTTCTCTATATGCAGCTTCTAGACCATTCCAAAAACTAGCCTCTACACCAAACACCCGCTCAAGACGCATTGCCACATCTTGAGTTAGTGGCACCTCTCCATTAATAAGCTTACTAATGTGTTTTTCACTCATATCCATTCGTGTAGCTAATTCTTTTTGCGTCATATGCCTATCTTCTAAAACCTCTTTTATAGTCATACCTGGTGGTATCGCTATAAAAGTATTACTTCTATAAATTTTCATATTTTTTACACTCCTTATCAATGATAATCAACAATTTCTTGGATTTCTACAATATCGACAGTATTACCATATTGAGTAAAAATTAAGCGGTATGGATGGATTAAATCCATAGCATATTGTCCTAATCGATCTCCGTATAAAGGATGGCATCTTCCTAATCGCAAAATAATTAATGTTTCAATAGATGTAGCTTGAGTAATTTGTTGTAACCGTTCATATAGTTTTACTGTCATTTTAAGATTATATTTTTTCTGTGCTACATTAATATCTGTACATACCTTACGTATCTTATTATTCTTATATCGTATATCCAATATGTCACCGACTCTCTCAAATCATAGTGAATGGTTGATACAATATAAATGGCCATTTATAATAATTTACCTAGTAGGTTAATTCTATTATACCTCTTTAAATATAAATGTAAATAAATAATTTACCAACTGGGTAAATTTAATAACACTATGTAGTATCAAAAATCATATATGCTATTAATAATTAATATTGAAATTTTTCATTTTTGTAGCTTAGGTTACATTATTACGTGTTAAAATAGTTTATACTAGGAACATCAGGTCAGTATTTAATACCCGTACTGATCGTTACGCCGGGTTTTGATGAGGCATCGCCTAGTTGATCTCATCACGCTGTTCGTATACGTGCGAAGCTTTCACAAAACCCAATGGCGTGTAAAGATTACAAACAAAGAATCACATAGATTAACTAAGTAGTTTTAGCCACTATTCTCCGCAGAGAGGGCTCGAGAAAGGATCTAACATGGCACAAATTGCAGCAAATTTACAACGCATTAAAAACGGCCAACGCCGTTATGCAATTACACCTCGCATTCCTGCAGGTTTCATTCAACCAGAACAATTACAAAAATATATCGACGTAGCTAATGAGTTCGGTGCCGTTCTTAAATTGACTGGCAGCCAACGCATTATGATTACGAATTTGAAAGCAGAAGACGTAGATAAAGCTTGGGAAATGCTCGGCATGGAGCCAGCGTACATGGTTTCTAATCGCGTGCGCAGCGTAAAAATCTGCCCAGGTACTACATTCTGTAAACGTGCTAAACAAGACAGTGTACATCTAGGTATGCAACTTGAACGCAAATATTTATCTCAAGAAATGCCAAGTAAAATGAAAATCGGCGTGGCCGGTTGTATTAACTCTTGTACTGAAAGCCGCATGAAAGATGTTGGTATTATCGGTACGGTAGAGGGCTGGAATGTTTACGCTGGCGGTAGCGGCGGTGCTCATCCACGCATTGGCGACCTCATCGCAGAGGTAGCAACTGAAAAAGAAGCTCTTGCATTAGTAGATCGTATCATTGCATACTATAAAGAAAACGCACAAATCGAGCGCATGGGCGAATTCATCGACCGCATTGGTTTAGAGGCTTTCAAAGCAGCTGTATTGGGCGACCTTGAAGGTGCTCCAGCTGAAAGCAAATCCGATGAACCAGCTGTGTTCTTACCTGGTCATGGCAATGACCCTGAACCAGAAGCACCACGCCTCGAAGCAGGTGCCCCTATTACACCAGACACAATCATTCGTGATATCGTAGATACATATCCAAATGTTGTACCTGTGTTACAAAGCATCGGTATGGGTTGCCTTGGTTGCCCATCTTCTACAGCTGAGCCATTATGGCAAGCCGCAGAAATTCACGGTGTTAATGTATACGATTTAGTTCAAAAATTAGAAACAGCACGAAAAGGAGCTTAATATGTCCGCATTCTTAGGTCACATCCATTACTGGTTATATCGTAAAATCCAATTGCTCGTTGAGCGTGAAAACTTGATTTTAGAAAAAACAGCTAAAGTTGTTGATGATTTGGCAGAGGAATTACACTCTATCTCCGTAGATACTTACGGCGAACCAATCAATCCAAGTATTCCACTTGAAAACATCATCGACCATGGCAATATCCATGGCTGGTTGTCCAACCAAATTAACATCGCATCTGTTCGCGAAGCAGCTTTCATCAAAGATTTGCTTGACACTAACTCCGGCGACGAAGCGGTGAACGTAGTAACAGCTATTCTTGATGCGTTTGCTGTACAAGGCCAAGCATGTGGCGTTGTGGCGCAAGACAATCTTGAGGAACACACTGCTCCAGCGATTTACAATGCGTTGCAAAACTTCTACGTAAATGGCATGCCTTGTGATGGTGGTGACCAAGTTGTTTCTGAAAGCCCAGATGAGTTCACATGGGTTGGTGATCACAGATTACAATCAGGCTACTGGCGTACAGCGGGCGTTGATCCTAAGTTCATGGCACTTGCGTACCAAACATGGTTCGAAGCCTTTGTAAAAGCGGTAGATTCTAACTTTGAACTTGTAACGACTGAAGAAAACGGCACACGTTTATATACAATTAAGAAAAAATAAATAATAAATACATAACATTTTGTTTGTATAGAGACTATAAACGAATGAAAACGAGCGTAAAAACGAACGTAAAATTTTACGTTCGTTTTTTTCATGTCTAAAATTTTCTATATATTTTTACAAAACTGTAGCTATAGGCACAGCATTGATAAGCAATATCATTTATAATATAAACATAAGGTAATTACACAAGTTAATTTAATTAAGTGATAGCGTTAGCTTTCAGAATATAAAAAGCTAGAATTAGGAGGTCTATTATGGCAGGCACAGTTAATCAAGAATTAGGTTTATTATTCCAAGGTCCTAACTATGTAATCGTTAAAAAAGGCGGCAAAGCTGGTGAACAAGTTGAAAAACACAATCACCCAGAAGCTAATGTCATTTTTACAGTTGTAAAAGGTAAAGTACAAGTGTTCCTTAACGAAACTGAAGAACACGTACTCGTACCAGGCCAAGTATTAGAATTCAACGGCGACAACTACATCCAAGCAACACTTGTTGAAGACAGCGAATTCGTAGTAAACCTTATTCACAAACCTGAATAAACAACATATATAAAGCATTAAAGGACAGTTCAGTAGGAACTGTCCTTTTTGTATATAGTATTGTATAACAATTATGCGGTGTAGAGATTATAGATTAAAAGGAGTTATATATTGTAAATTTCTCTACATCAAAGCGTTTTGTATGGCCTGGGGCAGGTACGCAATCAGGATGAGGATAACCGATTGGGAATATCGCTACAGGAATGATATGATCTGGCAATGCATAAGCCTCCCGTACTTTTGAAGGATCAAAATGAGCAATCCACGTTGTTCCTAGACCTATATCCGCCACAGTAAACATAAGGTGAGAACCTACAATACTAGCGTCTACTACACCCATATCCGCATCATCATATTCCCGTTTCCAACTCACTGTATTATCATAACAAACAATAATTGCCAACGGTGCATTGAAGTGACCATTCGTGCAATCTTTTAGTTTATTAAGACTATCTGTCGTATTCAGCACAAGTAAGCGTTGCGGCTGATAATTATGAGCTGTAGGTGCTAATCTCGCAGCCTCTAACAAGATATCTAATTTCTCTTGCTCAACGGGCTTCGTATCAAATTTGCGAACTGAATACCGATCTGAGGCTAATGCTTTAAAATCTTTCATTAGATCTCACTCCTTATTTGAAATAAGCTAATCTATTTTAAAGAAAACACCTCTATAATACTTATAATATATTAATTCGCTATTATAGCTCTTCTTTTACCACTTGAACAAATTCACTAAAATATTCTTAAAGGGCATCAAATTCTTGGTCAGAATATAAAAAATAACCTTCTAAACCTCTATGAATAATCGCATTTACTGTTGGGTGAAACTCCTCATCTGTGGCATCAATGACGAATTGCGTCATTTGATAAGCTACTTCCTCTGAATAAGTAAGTTTATCAATACCAATATGAACCATCAAGGCTTGGATATACAGACTACTTCTGTTAATATATTTCTCTATCTCAATATAAAAGTCCTTTAAATCCAAAAGCCCCTTGTCTGAAATCAGACAAGGGGCCATTTCACATTATTTTTTTAGCCAGTATTATTTTTTAAGACGGCTAATTACTTCGTTAGTAATGTTCTCGATTTTGCTGTTAGCGTCAGCCGCACGGATTGTGTATGGATCATCTAATACTACATCCATTTTTTTCTCAACACGAATGCTTTCAACTGCATTGTGAATTGCTTGCATCATAGGTTGAGCAATTTTGTTGATTTCATCGTTTTCTTTTTGAAGCAATGGAGCTACGGATTTATTAAATTCAGCTTCTGCTTGAGTTTGATCTTGAATTTTTTCAATTTCTTGTACTTTTTTCTCAATTTGTGGACGGTATTGAGCGTCTACTTGTTGCATTTTCATATCTAATGCACCATAGCCAGGGTAGCTATTTACTACTTGGCTCATATTTACTAAGCCAATGTTAGCAGCACTTGCTACTGCAGCAGTAGCAGACATAGCACCAACGATAGCTAAGGTAGTCAATTTTTTAGATAATTTCATCTGAAATCCTCCTCGATTAAAAGTGTCACTATACAATCCAATAGTGTACTATTTTTACTATAACAAATCTTGCTAACTTTCACAAGACTATGATAAATAGCATAATAAAGACCTATGAACTACTTATGAAAGT
>CATWLR010000024.1:0-7977 GCA_958351665.1 Veillonella infantium
GTAGAGATATAAGCTGACTTAGAGATACTACCAGTTAAAAGTAATTCTGCTAAGCGGAGATATAAGCTGATTTAGAGATACTACCAGTTAAAAATAAATATTTTTAACTGGTAGTATCTGGAAAATAGGTTATGTATGGAAAATTTGTAAAATGGTAAAGGAGTGAGTCTATTGGCGCGATTACGATTACGTGAGGTTAGTGAGCGTGAAGAAGGTTTTAATCGATTAGAGCGAGCTATGCGATACGGTAAACAGTTAAAGTTAGCCAAAAGAGTTCCTAGAGATGTATTTATGCCAGAGGATAAGAAGTTATGGTTTTTATTTGAGCGTATATATACGGTGATTCATGATAAGGAGGTTGCTGTATTAAGACGTTTTGGGTTGACACCGATGCAATATAATGTGTTGGAGTTTGTCTATGTTTCGTCGTGTAAACCAACATTAGGCTTTATAGTGGATGAGTTACGAGTGTCGTATGGAAATTTATTTGCAGTTGTAAAAAATTTAACAAAGAAAGGTTTATTGACTTGTAGTGTGTGTTCAACTGATAGACGATCTAAAAGTCTTGCTTTAACTTATGAAGGAAAGCTTTTATTTGAAGAAGTACAAGTTGTGCATGATAAAGTATTAGGTAATATGTTTTCAGCTATGCGCAAAAATAAGAAGAGTGATATTAAATCTGATCTAACATTTATACTTAGACATTTTAGTCCAGAAAAAATAGAGTAAGAAATAGAGTAAGTATTGAAGTAAGCGATAGAGTGAGTGAGCATAATAGATAAAGTGGGGATATGGAGTAAGTTAACCAGTTAAAACAAAAAATCCTACAATTTTTGTTAATAAGAAATTGCAGGATTTTGATGTTTTGTTAGTTAGTTTTAAGCTATACCAATCCAGTGCCAATATGTAAGGGCAAATACGAGCATCATTACATAGCCAATAATAGTCAATGGAATGCCTGTAGTCATAAATGTTTTTACGTCGAATGTGTCGGTACCGTAAGCTACCATACCTTGTGGTGAGTTTACTGGTAATACTAGACCAAAGCAGATGGCATATTGCATAAGCATGGTTACACCGATTGGGTTAAGACCTTCTGCGTTATGTCCAACTACAATAGAAATTACAATAGGAATCATGGCAGAGGAGAGAGCTGTAGCAGATGCAAAGCCTAGGTGGATAACAATGAGGAAGGCCGCCATTACAGCAATTAAGATGAATACGCTTGCACTTTCAAGGGAGAAGGCGTTTACGAATACTTGAGCAAGCCAAGTGGCTGCCTTTGTTTTCAGTAATACAGATCCAAGACCGATACCAGCACCAAACATAACGATGGAACCCCAGTCGATGTTTGGCTGTGCAAATTTCCAATCCATAATGCCAATCTTAGGGAAGAAGAACAATGCGATAGCTACAATTGTTGTAGTTGTTGTATCGATAGAATGTAGCTTGCCACCAGTAGCCCACAATGCGAGAAGACCGATAGAGATACATAACAGTTTCTTTTCATCAGTACTCATAGGACCGATTTCTTGGCGCATTTTAGCGAGTTGTACGTCGCCACCTACAAGTTCTTTAAACTCTGGCTTGATTAATGCTTGTGTTAAGAAATAGGCGATGATAACCATAACAATGGAGAATGGAGCCGCTGCTGAGAGCCAATCTATCCAGCTAATAGATGTATTCATCTGTGTTTGCATAAAACCTACTGCTACAAGATTTTGAGCTGCAGCTGTTTGAATCATAATATTCCAGAACGTATCGGCCTGTACAGCGCCTACCATAAGGAGAGCTGCTACGCGGCTTTTACGTTCAATACCTAAGTTTTCAACAATACCGATGATAATCGGTGCTAAGCAGGCAATACGCGCTGTTGCACTTGGTACGAAGAAGGCGAGGATAAGGCCTGTAATAATAACGCCTAAATAAATTCGGCTGACCTTGGTACCAACGCTAGATAGTACTAACATGGCGATACGTCGATCTAAACCTGTTTTACGCATGGCTACGGAGATAAACATAGCAGCGCCTACAAGAATCATGGCTGGTGAAGAATAACCAGAAATGATAAGCTTTAAGGCATTGGCTGTACCCATCGCCTTAGCAGGTGCCTCTGGATTTGGTGAGAAACCTAATAATAAGGCGGTGAGGGCTGTAATCATAGTAGCACTTACTGGATAGGAAACAGCTGACGTCATCCATAAGATAATGGCAAAGGCTAGTACACCGATCATACGATGACCACCTGTAGATAATGTTTCTGGTGTAGGTAATAATAAAATGCCACCTAGAACAATGAAAGATAAAATAAGTCCAATATTTTGAGCAGTTGTACGCGCCTTTTGAGGAGGAGCAGGGGTTGTTACACTCATAATAAAACTCCTTTCAATTTGTATCATAACTATTACTGTATAATAATAAATAAGGTAAACTATATAAACTAGACTATCCTATAAAGTATACTATCCTATAAAGTACACTATCCTATAAAGTACACTATATAAGCTAGCCTATTCTATAAATATTATTGTAGCGTATTTTCTATAGAATTAGTTTTATAATTTATAAGAATATTGTATACATAAAGAGAGAACGGTGTCAGTAAGTATACCTATATACAGAACTTATAATGTTTGTTATACTATAAGAGTTGTAATAACAAATTCATTGTTAAAAGCTCAATATTTTTTGTTGACTTTCACCATACGATTTGTTATTATAATTAAGTAATTTATGAAGCAGAGGCCATCCGCCACTCACCTAATACCAAGAAGTATGAGGTTAATATAGAGAATTCTATTCGGATGGTGTTTGCCGTCCGTTTTTTTTATTCTCTTGGAGGTGAACGCTATTAGCAAGGATACACCACGCATTAATGAAGAGATTCGTGCTCGTGAACTTCGTGTCGTAGGTCCTGAAAACGAACAAATCGGCATTATGTCTGGCCGTGAGGCGTTGGCATTGGCTGAAGAAAAGCATCTTGATCTTGTGGAAATTGCACCTAACGCTAAACCACCAGTAGCTCGCATTATGAACTACGGTAAATATCGTTATGAACAACAAAAACGCGAGAAAGAAGCGAAAAAGAAACAAAAAATCGTAACTTTAAAAGAAGTTAAGTTACGTCCACATATTGAAGACCATGACTTTTACGTAAAAATGAAAAATGCATCCAAATTCTTGGCTGAAGGTAATAAAGTAAAAGTAACCATTATGTTCCGCGGTCGTGAACTTTCACATCCAGAACTAGGCATGGCAGTATTGACACGTTTCGCTGAAGAACTCAAAGAAACAGCGTCTATTGAAAAAGCAGCTAAATTAGAAGGTCGTAACATGACCATGATTTTAGTAAGTAAATAGGATATTGGGAGGATTATAATTATGCCAAAAATTAAAACTCGTCGCGCAGCGGCTAAACGTTTCGCAGTAACTGGTACTGGTGAATTCAAGCGTGCAAAAGCTTTCAAAAGCCACATTCTTGAGAAAAAATCTCCAGCTCGTAAACGTAATTTGCGTAAAGCTACATTGGTTGCTAAATCTGACTACAAACGCGTAGTTAAATGCTTACCATACGCTTAATCGCTAACTATTAGATTGATATATCGTAATTTAGGAGGAATATACAATGGCAAGAGTGAAAAAGGGCGTTACAGCTCATGCACGTCATAAAAAGATTTTAAAATTAGCTAAAGGTTACCGCGGTACACGTTCTCGTTTGTTCAAAAAAGCTAACGAAACAGTAATGAAAGCGTTGTACTACGCTCGTCGTGACCGTCGTGCGAAAAAACGCGAATTCCGTCAATTGTGGATTGCTCGTATCAACGCAGCAGCTCGCATCAATGGCACAACTTACAGCCGTTTCATCGCTGGTTTGACTAAAGCAGGCGTTGAAGTTAACCGTAAAATGTTGGCTGACTTGGCAGTTAACGATGCAGCAGCATTCGCTAAACTTGTTGAAGTAGCTAAAAACGCTTAATAGCATAACAATACAGACTAAGGACTCTCTTTGGAGGGTCCTTTTTTGCATGGTGAAAGTATGCTATAGTGAACATACAATCGTGTTGTGTAAAAGCGGGAGCATAGAGGAGGAGTAGGTAATGGAACAGTTATTTTATTTGTTGATACCGTTAGGACTTTGTTTGTTCTATTTAGGTATTAAATATACGATTCGCTTTGGTAGAGCTAAGATGCTCTATGAGATGCCCTATGTAAATAAAGAAGGCACTTTTACTTTAGAGCGAGCAGGAACGTATGGGGTGTGGCTTAGTGGAAAAATGTTTACAAAGGCGCCTATTGGCGAATTTGGCTTTAACTTAGTTGATGAAATAACGGGAAGGACCATTCCTTTATTTCTATCTATTATGCGTGCCCGAGTTAATGGCATTACTCACTCAAGAATGGAATTATATACCTTTAATGCAGGTCCAGGTACCTATAGACTGTCCATTACAGAAGATCCTTTTGTACTAGATACAGTTATGAAAAAAGTAGGCGATAAGGTGATTAAAGGATCGGTTGATTATAATCAATTTACTATACAAATCTATACACATACTTCCTTTGTTTTAAGGTTTATATCAATTTGGATGATTGCACTTGGACTTATTATTGCTGTATTAGGCGGAGTTCTTCCTAATAATTTAGTGTGAAATAGTAGATAGTTTTTGCTATTTTATATAATGAATAAATTATCAGAAAAGTGAAATAGCAAAAGAGGAGTTTTATCATAGCTTGTAGAACTAACACAATAATGAACCTATTTGAAGGTATTTGTTAAAAGGAGACATTATTATGGGAATGTTGAAAAAGCTTTGTATGACTTCTATGTTAGGTGTTATGATTGCTGTGCCTACATATGCAACTGTTGTTACAGGCAGTCAATCCGATGTAAACATGGAATTAAAATATCCATTGGTATATACCAATAATATGTTTGCACAAAAAGCAATTAATACAGACATTGCTAACTATGTTTTATATGCGAAATCAGTTTATTACGATCAACATGCGTACCAAGTAAAGCAAAATTATAAAGTTACCTATGAAGATGCTCAAGTAGTATCTATTTTGTTAACTACATATCACTATCATGCTGGTGCCGCACATGGAATGTATAACACTAAAGGCTTAGTATATAACAAGATAACTGGCCAAAGAATTCCGTTATATAACTATGTGAAAATTGCTAATCCACAACAAATAGAACGGGGCATTAACTCTGGTATATTGCGATTCTACCGTGAAGATCATAAAAAAGCAGACCTACTACCTAACTGGAATGTAGAATACGTTTCTGACAACTACTACTTAAAAGGTAAAGGCGCTATAGGTCTTGTATACCAACCATATGAATTAGGACCATTCTCTTATGGGAATACATTCGTTGAATTCTCAACAAAAGCCATTGAATACTTTAACCGTATGAATGGTTAGAAAATAGTATATTGGTAGATCGAGTTCTGATAGAAATTTGAAATAGTCATAAAAAAGCCTGTAATACTTAGATGAGTATTACAGGCTTTGCTATAATGAAAGTAATAGTTCATTATGTGATATTCGATAGTTATAAATTATAAAAGTCTATATAAATAGATAAGAGAGAAGGAAATATAATGAAAAAAATACTTATCATATTATTATTGTCTTGTATAGTGTTACCATTACAAATTCAGGCTATATCTATGCAAGATATAAAGATTAATAAAAATAATATTCCTATTATTACAGGTGAGAATTCTATCACATATTTTGTAGATAAGAGTTCTATTAAAAGTATTGAAGAAGATCAATCTATTTATAAAGTTCAAGCAGTTGTATATGAGGTTGAAAATAAAAATAGTCATAGACTTAATCCATATATTCATAAGGTTTTAGTTACATATCGATATGATATAAGATATACAGTAGCTAGCATATTGCGTATACCACAGTATTCACAAGATTATTCTTTACTTATTTATGCTAAACAAGCTAGTTCTGGCATGAGATTGACTATGAATAGTATAGAAGACTTTAATTATGAAGGTATCGCTTTTGCTAACTCTAATAATAGGGAAGAACAATACGTTGATGTAGCTTTACATGATCCTAAATATGTAGTGGGAAATTATATTTTTAAAGAAGCATATGGCACAAGTTTTGAAAATATGATACCAGTTAAGAACTAAATTAAAGAAAATTGTTTTATAGATCAAGTTACAATACAGTTAATATTACTATTTTATGGAGAGATGTATATGTTAAAACGATTATTACTAAGTGCTGTAATATTAAGTGCTGTGGGTGTATCTAGTTATGCTGTTGATGTGAATATTCCCGGTGCAGATCCATCAATTTCAAAGGATGCGTATCAAAACTATCGTAAAGTTGATAAAACTGCTAAGGATATGGAAGTAGATGTAGGTAGTCAAATTAAGGCAAAATATACTAACAATATGCCTGGAAAATGGTCAATGGATGAGTTAGTATACATTACTGAGGAACTGAATCATTCCGTAAATTTCTCGTCCTCTGTTTTTATTCTTAAAGGTAATGGTGCAAATATTAAATTTACGATGCCTGTGAGTAGTCAGTTTGGTAAAACTGTGGAAGGGGACCCATTAACTACAGATGTTAAAAAAGGAAATATTCTTTTGATTGATGGAAATTTACATTATACCATTCGTAGGGATAATGAAAACTCCATAAAAGGAAACTCCTTTTCATATCCTACTATTAAACATGCTACATGGGAGATTAGTCCAACGCAAACTGGTGCTTTAGAAGGGGCAATTAACTTTAGCGTTAAATCAGAGCCTTCTATGTATTATCGTATAAGTTATGATTTGTCTAAAAAAAGAGAAGTAGAACTGTTAAAGAAACATGATCAGGAATATGTGTATAAAGAATTAATGTCTCCATTAGTTAATTATGTTTTACCATCTATTGAACCAGCTAAACAGTTACTTTCCAAAACTAAACCGATAACTATAAATGGATTTACATTCCAAACATTAAAATCAAGTAATTTGACATATCATGGTCCAGATAATGATGCAATTTATATTTATGATGGTAAAAGTTATCGTGAAGGCATTATGGTAAGAGAATTAAAGCCAGAGGAGTTAGCAAATCGCCATAAAATTAACTCTAAATTAATACAACATTTCATTATGTATAAGCCTTACTCTGATTATAAACCAATCCAATACGCTACTGTATGGAATGATGCTACTCCGGCCATCTATATGGAGGTAGATCGTTCTACATCTAGAATGTACATTCAATCGCTGTATGACGATAAATATTTATATACACACTTTATAATGGCGAACTCTGATTATGAGACGCCAGCAAAAAATCTGCGTGACATAGTTCAATATGTAGATAATGCAAATGATGCAGATAAATACTCAAGAAGTCTACCAGGTATGGCAGCTATACCAAAAGATATGTTCGATATGGACTTTTATAAAACGCGGTAGGAAATTATGAATCGTAATGAATTACTTAGGTACATACAACAAGAATATGTCTGCGATGTTGATTATCCCTGGGAGAGATACCCTGACTATATGGTTGTCCGCCGTAGGGATAACCAAAAATGGTTTGCTGGAATTTTTGCTATTAAAGGCTATCAAGTAGGTCATGATACAAATGAACCTATGAATATAGTCAATCTAAAATGCGAATCTGACTTGA
The DNA here is from genome assembly GCA_958351665.1 of Veillonella infantium. Lineage (GTDB taxonomy): Bacteria > Bacillota > Negativicutes > Veillonellales > Veillonellaceae > Veillonella > Veillonella infantium_A. The sequence goes on from CATWLR010000024.1 coordinate 7,681, forward strand.
TTCCTAATCTGATCCATGAAAACGGAATCTATCCTGCGTATCATATGAATAAAACACACTGGATCTCGGTGGATATTGCAGGGTATGAAGATATAGAGAAACTTAAAATACTAGTGGATATGAGCTATCGGTTGGTGGGGCATAAGTAGCCAAATTTGGTAATAGGTACTATTTTAATATTTTTCTTATCTTCTGAAAGTATACGACAAAAGCCTATAGTACATGTTTAGTACTATAGGCCTTTATCGTATTTACAGTATTATCTTCTATATACACCGCATACTCTAGTATTAGAGT
>CATWLR010000025.1:0-7794 GCA_958351665.1 Veillonella infantium
ACCATAATATTGTTAGTAAAATTAATAAAATAATGATAGAATTATGATATAAGGAGGTGTATATATTGATTAATATTAGACCTGTATCAGACTTGCGTAATAAATTTCCTGAAGTTGAAGAAACTGTTATTACAACGAATTCGCCTGTATTTTTAACTAAGAATGGATATGGAACAATGGTGTTAATGAGTATTGAACAATATTCAGCATTAACAGATCCTATTGAGTATGCCTTGGATGAAGCCGATTCTGCAGCAAAAGAAAGTAAAATTCGATACTCTGGTGCCGATGTATTTCGTCGAGTAAGGGAGAGAATCGATGGAGCGGAAATATAAACTTACGATTTTACCATTATTTGAAGAGGAGCTTAATCATATTGTTGATTATATAACTTATGTTCTGCATAATAGAGAAGCAGCTCATCAGCTAATTACAGATATTGAGTCTGCTATATACACAAGATTAAGTTGTCCAGAATCTTTTGCCGTATATTCGAGTAAGAAACAACGTGAGTATCCATATTATAAAATTATAGTACGTAACTTTTATATTTTTTATGTAGTAATTGAAGATATAATGGAGGTTCGTCATATTTACTATAATCGGCGAGATTTACAAAATATATTAGATGATTAAAAATCAAAAAGAGCTATAATTACATGTATTATAGCTCTTTTTCTTTTATCCCTAAGTATAGTGAATAAGGGAGAATTTTATTTTCTGTTTTCCTCATGATCGGATCCCTTGGTATTGATTTCGACAGCGAGTTGCTCGCCAGGCGCAGAGTTTTCCTCTATTGTAGGATACGAAGTGTCTTCTAAGTTAAGCGTTTTTAATAATTTATCGATATCATCCGATTGGAGGGATACCTCTTTGTTATACCATTCGCCAAACTCACGAATTACTTTTTCGTTACGGCGGAAATAGGTATACTGATCAATCTTGCGAGACTCTACGAGTTCCGCATTTTCTAAAATGCTCATAAATGTAGAGATGGAAGATTGAGATACACCACAGCGCTTTTGAATACTCTTAACACTTACACTGTTAGGGAAATCGATAAGAGTTTTAGTGTGTACTTGTACACCGAATTCTTTCTCTGGGTGCTTTAGCCACAATATAATATCTAACCGATGTGGATTTGATAATGCTTTCAAGATTCTTAACGGGTCCATATGGCCTCCTCTGGTAATTCCAAAATAATGAGTGCCTAACCTTGACCGTGGTCTTGCATTATGCGGTCGTATTATACGCGTGTTGCTCCGTATAGGGTTTTTCCTACTTTTATCATACGCTACTTTCACGGTGAAAGCTAGAAAAACTTATAAATTTCACGAATTGATGAATTTTATTGCACTTAATTAAAAATCCTAGTGTGAAATAGTATGAGTTTATAATGAGTATATATACATCATATAGAGTGATATATAACACAATTTCGTAAAATATAGAATATATTTATTTTTTTTGCCGATTTTTTAAAGGTGTTTTCGTTCTTCATAGAGAATATATATATACTGTATAAACTTATGTAAGTTAAGCTTTCATTTAAAGGAGCTGAGTATATGGCAATTGATCGCAATGAAACATTTGATGTTATCGTCGTTGGTGCAGGACCAGCGGGCTCTGCGGCGGCACTACGCCTCGCAGAACAGCGGGTAAAAGTACTGCTCATTGAACGTGGTACTGCACCAGGCGCTAAAAATATGATGGGTGGACGTATTTATACGCATTCTTTAGAACGGTTAGTACCGGACTTTAGAGAGCGTGCACCATTGGAACGAAAGGTGACAAAAGAGCGCATTTCTATTGGCGCTGGCAATGAAATGACGACTATCGAGTACAGCTACGAAGATGGTCAACCGAATGAAGAGTCCTACGTAGTATTACGTGCTAAATTCGATAAATGGCTTGCCGGTGAGGCTGAGAAAAAAGGCGCCCTTCTCGTATCTAATGTACAAGTAACAGACCTCATTACTGAAGGGGAAGGCAAGAACCGCCGCGTAGTGGGCGTTCGCTGTCACGATGACGAAGTTTACGCTAAACTCGTTATCATCGCAGAAGGATCCAATACATTGCTATTGGAAAAATCTGGCATTACAGGCCCTACAGATCCAAGCACAATGGCGGTAGGCGTTAAAGAAGTATATAAACTCAAAAAAGATGATCTCGAAAATCGCCTCATGCTATCTGGTGACGAAGGTATGGCATGGCTTACGTTGGGCGATATGACTGATGGTCTATTGGGCGGCGGCTTTATTTATACTAATAAAGAAAGCCTTTCTGTGGGCATGGTTGTAGGCCTTGAGGACATTGGTAAAGCCAATAAATCGGTAGACGAAATGCTTTCAGCTTTCACAAGCCATCCAAGAATTGCACCATTGTTGAAAAATGGTCAATTAAAAGAGCATAGTGCCCATCTCGTTCCAGAAGGTGGCTATAAAGCGATGCCACAATTGGGAGGTAATGGTTATATTATCGTTGGCGATGCGGCGCGTATGTGTATGAATCTTGGCTATACTATTCGTGGTATGGACCTTGCCATCGAGTCCGGTATGTGTGCAGCAGATGCGGTTAACGTAGCCTTGCGCGACGAAAATATGGATCGTGTAGCTAAATTATATGAACGTCAAATCAAGAACTCTTGGTTGCATAAAGATTTGAAATTGTATAAAAATATGCCTGCATTCCTTGCATCCAATCCTCGTATATTCAAGGAATATCCATCTCTCGTAAATAATGTGATGCGCGATGTATTCACTGTTAACGGTGATGGTGCAGTACCAATGATGAAAAAATTGATGGGTCGCGTTGGTGACGTTGGCCTATTTACCTTAATTCGTGATGCTTTGAAAGGGGTGCGTTCCCTATGAAATTAGAAGAGCGTTTGGGCGCCAATAAATACTATGTAGATGAAACGTCTCCTCATATCTTGGTGGATGGCGCTGGTTTTAGCCACGAAGAGAAAATGAAACTCGTAAACGGCTGTCCTGCCGGTCTATATACATTACAAGAGAATGGCGATTTAGCCTTTGATTTTGCTGGTTGCTTAGAGTGCGGTACATGCCGCGTTCTTTGTGGCGAAACAATCGTAAAAACATGGAAATATCCGCGTAACGCTAAGGGCGTAGAATTTAGACAGGGGTGAGTGTATGGAGTTATTAGTATGTGTCAAACAGGTTCCAGATACATCTGAGATTAAACTGGATCCGGAAACGAATAATCTCATCCGCACAGGCTTGCCTAGCATTGTAAACCCTGACGATATGCATGCGTTAGAGGCGGCTCTTGCGGTAAAAGACCAATATGAAGGTAGTCGTGTAACCGTTTTATCCATGGGCCCTCCACAGGCTGAAGAAGCACTTCGTCAGTGTTTGTCCCTCGGTGCCGATGATGCGGTACTCGTTACAGACCGTGCTTTCGGTGGCGCCGATACATTGGCTACTAGCTATACCATTGCATCTGCTATCCGTCATATTCAAAAGACAATGAATCGTCAATTTGAAATCATTTTCTGCGGTAAACAGGCTATCGATGGCGATACTGCACAAGTAGGCCCTCAAATTGCAGAAGAACTCGGTATGGCGCAAGCAACGTATGCTTGTAAATTCTCCGTAGATACAGCGGCTCAAAAAGCAACTGTAACACGGGAGCACGAAAATGGTTACGAAATCGTAGAGGTTCCATTGCCATTATTAGTAACGGCTACAGCTGAGCTCAATGAGCCACGTCAACCAGGTCTCTGGAGCTCTATTTACGCAAAACGTTATGAAATTTCTCATGTTACATTGCGAGATATGCCTAATATTGATGAAAGCCGTATCGGCCTTAACGGTTCCCCTACGCGCGTTCGTAAGGTATACCAACCACCTCTTCGCGGTAAAGTTGAAATGCTTCCAAACGTTGAAGAAGGTTCTAAAAAGGTTCTCGAATTGGCGTACAATATTAAGCCAGAAAAATTTGCTCATCTATTAGTTCCAAGCGACGCACCTGTTGCGGCTGAGGAACCTAATGATGACGGTGTTGATGTTAAAGATCCTGCGCAACGGGCTGCTACTATTGAAAGTGTATCCCCTAGCGATTTTAAAGCGGTAGCTGCCGCTAAAGGTGATGAAGGTTCCAAAGGAGGTGACCGGTAATGGGTGTGACAAATTTTGATGATTATAAAGACGTCTTTGTCGTAGCCGATACCATCGATGATGTGGTGCATCCGGTTACTTACGAATTGATTGGCCAAGCTCGCCGTATCGCTAAGGAATTGGGCCAACTCGTTCAAGTTATGTTACTGGGCGAACATGTTCAATCCGAAGCAGAAGAACTGGTAGCACATGGTGCTGATATTGTTCATGTTTTTGAAAGCCCTCTTTTGAAATACTATACAACTGATGGTTACACAAAAGTATTAACGGACTTCTTCAAAGATCATAAGCCTAACGTAATTTTAATCGGCGCTACTAACAATGGTCGTGACTTGGCACCTCGTATGTCTGGTCGCATGCAAAACGGCGTGGTAGCGGATTGTACAATCTTGACTGTAGATACTGCAGAAGGCCTTGTAGAATGGACTCGTCCTGCATTGGGTGGCAATATCTTGGCGGAAATTATTTCTCCAAACCATCGTCCTCAAATGGGCTCTGTTCGTCCAAACGTATTTAAGAAACCTGAACGCATTGTAGACAGCTGGGGTCGTATTCAAGTTGAACAATTCGACCTCAAACCTGAAGACATTCGCATGAAACGTCTCGACTTTATTCCGTTCAGCAAAGATGGTTACAATATCCAAGAAGCAGATATCATCGTAGCTGGTGGTCGCGGTATGGGCTCTAAAGAAAACTTTGATAAACTTTATGAACTTGCTGAAGCTATTGGCGGCGTAGTAGGCGCTACACGTCCACTCGTTGAAAAAGGCTGGATTGAATTGCCGTACCAAGTAGGCCAAACTGGTAAAACGGTAAGCCCTAAACTATACTTGGCATTCGGTATCTCCGGCGCTATCCAACACGTGAGCGGCATCTCCGGTGCTGACACAATCGTGGCTATAAACAACGATCCAAACGCAGAAATCTTCCAACACGCTAACTATGGAATCGTAGGGGACTGCATGGAAGTGTTAAATGATATGTTGGCGCATCTGAAATAAAAGCTAGCGTATTTGAGTTCTACTAATCAAATTAACTAAAACATAGGGATACCTATCCTCAGCCTTCATGGGTACGCGTAGCGCCCAAGGCGGCTTCGAATAGGTATCCCTATTTATTTTCTAACTGTGGTAGAGCTCAAATATCAGCGTATTAAATGTAGATGTGTCAACATATCATTCTAGGGAATAGCAGAAGGCTCTAAAGCGAGTTAAGTCGCTTCCGGAACGGTAATCCTTTTTCATCTCTATACGATTTCCTTTCAGATGCGTCAATATGTCATTTGGGGAAGGGCGGAAGGCGCCAATGTATACACTATTTTTATAGATTATAGGGGGTAGGGTAGCGTTTTTTGATTTTTATAATGGTATAATTAATTTATTAGAATAGAACGGATTGATGATGAGGAGGCTTTTATGGCTCGTAATATTTTTGTTACTGGTGCAACGTCTGGTATCGGTCTTTGTATTGCTGAGGCTTATGCAAAGCATGGCGATAATGTGTTGATTTCTGGTCGTCGTGTTGAGTTATTGGACGAGGTACAGGCTCGTTTATCTAAGGAGCATGGCGTGCGTGTTGAGACTTTAGTTCTTGATGTGCGTAGTCGCGAGGATGTTGAAAGCAAGGTTCCTGCTGCTATTGAAGCTTTTGGTGGCGTCGATGTGCTTGTTAATAATGCGGGTCTTGCACAAGGGCTTGATCCTTTCCAAGATAGTGCTGTTGATGATGCGGTAACTATGATTGATACCAATGTGAAAGGCCTTTTATATGTAACAAAAGCAGTACTGCCTTTTATGATTAATAAAAATGAAGGTCATATTGTAAATATGGGTTCTACTGCAGGCATTTATGCATATCCAGGTGGCGCAGTGTACTGCGCTACAAAGGCAGCGGTAAAGACATTAAGCGATGGCATTCGCATGGATACTATAGCTACAGATATTAAGGTTACCACTATTCAACCAGGCATCGTAGAAACTCCATTTAGTGAAGTACGCTTCCATGGTGATGCGGAACGAGCTAAATCTGTGTACGCTGGTATTGATGCAATTCAACCAGAGGATGTGGCCGATGTTGTACTATATGTAACAAACCAACCTAAACGCTTGCAAATCTCTGATGTAACCATCATGGCGAACCAACAAGCGGCAGGCTTTATGGTACATAAGAAATAACAGGCTAAATACCTAGCTTATTAAAATGATATAGGCAGTAGTTATTACTTGAAATCCTATATCATTTAGGATATACTTATTAAGCGTGTTTTAATAAATATAATTTTACAAAATATATTTTGTGGAGTATATTATTATGACCTCATTACTAAAGAAATCTTTTTTGATGGCTTTAGCTTGCGTCTGTATAGGTACTTATGGAGTTGTTGAGGCTCAAGATGCTATGGATGCACAAACTAAAGTTTCTGACCCCCTAGAAATGACTGTTGAAGCAGCTATTCCTGGCGTTGTTATGCCAAGTCCTGTACATGTGTTTACTACTGTAGAAGCAGCATCTGAATATATAGGGTTTCAACCTCAGATGCCGAAGCTATTGCCTGTAGGCTTTAATATTCAATCTGTCATCACTTTAGAGAAAGATATATTACAAGTTGTTTATGTCTACGAACCCGGTATAGATCCGTACGTAAATAAGGCCGGTGGTGCTCTTATTTTTTATCGTACATCTACTACATTAAAGGGTGATATCAGCGATGATCATAAGATTCATAAGGTGATAGATACTGAACGTGTAGATGGTACAAAGGTTACTTTCAAAGGTGGTAAGAAAATGGTTTATCTTGCATCGTGGATGAAGGATGGACAAAATCACTCTTTAGAATTTCAGCGTCCCGTTACACGAGATATGGCAAAAGCTATGATCCGTAATATTGTTGAAGAAAAATCACATACAAAATAAATGTGTTTTTAATAATTTTTTTATTGACCGAAGGGAGATTATACTCATGGTTAAAAAATTTGTATTAATGGCAGTTGCGTGTGCTTGTGTAGGTTCTTACACTGTTGCTGGTGCGCAAGGTACTTTTGATGTAAAACCAGATCCAGCTAAACCTGTAGTTGCAGAACAGGCAGCACCAATGGTTGGTATTGCAAGCCCAATTCATGAATTCGCTACTGTGGCTGAGGCTGCAAAATATATGAACATTACACCTCAAATGCCTAAGGTATTGCCTGTAGGTTTCAATATTGAGTCTGTAAGCACAATCAATAAAGATGTTTTGCAAGTTGTGTATGTTTACCAAGCTGGTGAAGATACAACGCGGAACCAAGCGGCAGGCAAACGTATTGTGTATCGCGTAGGTACTACAAAAGGTGATATCAGTGGTAATCATAAGGATTATCGCGTTACAGCTACAGAAAAAGTAAACGGTACAAAGGTTACTTTCAAAGGTGGCGACAAAATGGTATACCTCGCAGGTTGGACGAAAGATGGTCAAACTCATGCGATGTACTTTGAACGCCCTGTAACTCGCGATATGGCAAAAGCGATCATCGCTAACACTGTAGCACCTACAACACATACAAAATAATATAACAGTCCAGCCTAGTGGGATAGGCATGCGAGCTGTGGTGAAGCACTCGCATGGACACTGTAAGGGTTATATAAGAAACGGCTCCTCTCATGAGGGGCCGTTTTAGTA
>CATWLR010000026.1:0-7768 GCA_958351665.1 Veillonella infantium
ATTAGTATATATATTTATATTATTCATAATGTGTATGGGAGATCATTATGACCCGTAAAAAATGGTGTCTCATAGGGGCTGCAATTTTAGGATTATGTGGTGCTGGTGCCAGTATTAATCCAATAGCTCAGACCTATGTGGCTCCTATGGTTAAAGAACAAGTAAATAATGCCATAAACGGATTTGTGGACTATGATTCTCTTCGTATCAATTGGAATGGCGATGTAGTTCTATCCGATGTGGTGATTAAAGATCGAGATGGACACTTAGTAGGAACTGCACAAGATGTAGCAGTGGGGGTTAAACTATCTGCATTGCCGAGCATAATTGGTGGTAATACATCAGGGGCAACAGCTATATCTAGTGTTACAGTGGAGGCTCCTGATCTCCATATATGGCAATTGGTCGATGGATCTTGGAGTGTAGAAAAGTTAGTAAAACCATCTGATCCAAATAAGTCCGGCAGTTTTGATGGTGACATTACCATAAATAATGGTCGTGTAGCGTTACGTACTAAAGATGGAATAAAACGAAATGTTGAAAAGCTTGATGGTACTGTTGCACTCAATATGAGTGGTATGTCTAAAGGGGCTTTTACGGCTGATATAGATGGTTCCTCTGTTCTTGTAAATGGCAATATAGACATGGATGATGTGTCTAATTTTGATGTGTTTGTACAAGCTGATGAAATTGATATGGCTGGCATTATGAGCTTTGTTCCGTTACGTAAGGATCTAGTTGTATCGAAGGGGAAATTACAAGATTTACATCTCAATATTAAAAGTGAAGATGGCCAATATGTTATGAGTGGCAATGTAGGGTTCAAAGGATTAAGCGGTACTTATAAACGTGGAAATACGACCTATACTATTACTGATGGGGAAGGTCGTATTATGTTAAATCACGACCAAATTGTCATTAGCCATAGCTCTTGGCGTATTAATGATCAAGCAGCAAAACTTAATGGTCTCATTACGTTAGGAAAAGAGGAAGAATATTTAAACCTTAATGTTGTGGCGGATAAAGTAGCACTAGAAGCTATTACTGATGTGGGGATTACAGGTGTTGTTGGCGGTCGTGCACATATTGGCGGCACCACTGTAGCGCTTCGCGTAGATGCGACAATCGGTGGTGATGGTATTTCTTACAAAGGGTATCATGTGGACCGAGTACAAGGAAATGTAGTATACGATAATGGATTGGTTCGTATCGATGATGCCCAATTATCTATTGGCGCTGGTAATGCTAAAGTTAAAGGTCAATATGTTGTAGACACAGGTGACTTTGATGTGGTTGCAAATGTTCATGCCTTATCGCTGGATACTTTCACAGAAAATCTAACCATGCCTATTACAGGGATAGTTGATGGAGAAATTCACGCGTTAGGGAAGAATAATCAACTTACCAATCTGGTTGGTGCTGTTCAAGGTCATCACATTGGTGTGCGTGGTGTCATCCTTGACTCTGTAAAAGCGGATTTAACTCATAGTGATAATCTTACCAACATTACTATGGTTGGGAATATGGGCGCTGGCTCCTTTAGTGGATATGGTTCTATTCAAAATGGTCAAGTGGATGCCACAGTTTCTGGTAATGCCTTACCGTTGACATCACTTAGTCCGATCATAGGTGAAGATGTAGCTGGCACACTTAGCACTTCTATTAATGTAAAAGGAGCCTTAGATAACCCTAATGTGACTGGAACAGTATGGGGACAAGAAATTCTCTATAAGGGTGCTCATTTTAATGATATTCATAGTGATATTACATTAGATAACCATGTCTTGACGATTACAAATGGTCATATTGGTGACGGTAGTGGCGGTTATGATATTACTGGTTGGTATAATATCAATACTGATGCATTAGATTTAAATGCTAAAGCTCGTGCTGTACGTATTGAAAATTTAATTCGTCCTGTAACTGACATTCCTATTACAGGATGGTTTGAAACCGATAACCATATAACAGGGACTGCGGCTAATCCTATTATAGAAGGACGAGCTCACTTATGGGATGGGTCTGCCTATGGCAAGCTTGTGACTAATGCTTTTGCAAAATATAACTATACAAATGAAAGATTAGAGTTATATCGTTTTGATATTGAAGGATACGGAGCGACTATTACAGGTGGTGGCACAGTATCGAAAGATGCTATTAATATTGATTTTGAAGGTAAGAAAATCGATATGGGCAGACTGCTCATCAATACTGACTATAAGGTAGATGGATTATTAGATGGCCGTGGTATTATAACAGGGTCTATGGATAATCCTCAGTTTAATGGATATGTTTTATCTGATGCTTTATCCATCAATGGCCAATTGTTGACAGGTCTGCATGGTCATGTCTATGCAGATAAATCCGTTGTAAATGTACAAGACTTTTCTTTTGCTGAATCAAATGGTGGTCGTTATGTTGCTAAAGGCGGCATGAAGCTCGACGATAGTAAACAACTATTTGGTGTTTTAGATGTTACTAATGGTAGTGTCAAGAATTTATTAGTACTGTTAGAGCGTGAAAATGAGCATCTTGATGGCAAATTAAACGGTTCTGTTGAAATTGGTGGCACAAAGGATAATCCAAGTGTTACTGTTGACGGTAAAATTAATGAAGTTAGTATTGATAATAAGGTTGTTGGTGATGCAACGATTGATGCTAGCTTAGCTAATCGAAAGTTTAAAATTACTACCTTAAAACTACCTGTTGATGAAGGTCTCATTGCCATGGGCGGTACATTGGATCTAGATGGACAAGCTGACTTACAAGTCGCTATAAAAGATGTTGACATAGTACCATTCTTGCCACTTATAGGTAAGGATGTCCAAGCTACGGGTTGGGTGACCGGCGTTGTGAATGTTACTGGAGAAACCAAAAATCCAAAGGTTGAGCTATCTGGTGCGGTAGAATCTGGTTCCTTCAATGGAATTGGTATTGATGAGGGCTTTGCATTAGCTACAATGCAAGATCATGTTATTCAAATTCAACGCATCCAAGGTACAAAGAGCGGTTATAAACTCAGTATTTATGGTAAAATTCCATTGGCTGCACTCTATACATCTGGTTATTTAGAAGCTAGTGATGCTAAATCTATGGATGTAACGATTGACTTTAACGAAGCTGATATGGCGGTTATTCCTTTAGTAACAACGCGTGTTAAGGATGCTACGGGCCCGTTGAAAGGTGCTATTAGACTCACTGGGACTATAGATCAACCTGAGGCTTATGGTACAGTTTCAGTTCGAAATGGTACGATGAAGCTAGCTGGTGTGGAAAATGAAATCACAGGCATCGATGGAGATTTAATTTTCTCTGGTCAACAAGGGGACTTACAATCTCGTATCAATATGGGGAAGGGTTCTGCAGGTTTAACTGCTAAGGTAAATTGGGCTGGTCATGAGCTCACAAATTATAAGGCGGCGGTTCAACTTGATGGACTCGATGTCCGCAGTGAATATATTAGGGGCCCATTGAATGGGGAGCTTTATATTGCTGAACGCGATGGGTTACCTACATTGATAGGTAATTTGGACTTGGAAAATATCCAATTCAAGATTCCGCTTTCCTTACAATCTAGTGAAAGTAGTACCAATATGGGGGTAGATGTTACCATCCATGCTGGCAAGGGGGTACGCCTATATGATCGTACTTTGTATAATATGTTCATTGGTGGTGATGTTCACTTTGGTGGAACGTTACAAAATCCAACAGCTAGTGGCCAGTTTGATGTTAAATCTGGTACATTTAAATACTTAAGTCATGTATTTAATATTACGAAGGGGAATGCACACTTCGTGGGTGGCTCCTATTTGCCAAACCTACAATTAGAGGCTGAAACAAATGTAAGTAATTATAATATTATGCTCGGCGTAAAAGGCACGGTAGATCACATGGATTTGACTTTATCGTCTAATCCTAGTTTGTCTAGAAAACAAATTATTTCTATGTTGACCTTTGGCCGTGGGGCAGATTCAAATAGCAGTACATTGACAAATGATGATGTAAATGCTGTTGCTACAGCAGGGTTACAAATGTTTGCTTTTGGTTATGTACAAGATGCATTACAAAATACATTAGGGCTTGATAGAATCAATATTACGACTGGTTCTATTGATCCTGATGAACCGACTAATCGAGAAACGGCAGGTAATTACAATATTGAAATTGGCAAGTATATTGTGCCAAAGGTAATGCTTACTTATTCTCAAGGTATTAATAATAAACAAAATAAATATGGTGTAGAGTATTCTGTAAAACGAAACCTCAAGTTTACTGCGTGGCATACATCGCAAGGAAACAATTATATAGGTGGTCGTTGGACAAGGAGCTTCTAAGTTTATGACTAGAGTGTGTAAATCCCATGGATATGCACATTCTAGTCATATTAATTTCATAAAATTTGTTTAATATAGTACTCATTCCCAGTATTTTATGCTATAATAATAAAGATTTATTAGTCTTTATAAAACAAGATGTAAACTTTTTATGGGGATGAGTTCTAGGAGGAATTTATGTTTAAACCAAAAGCCTATAAAAGTATGCTTGCAGCATCTGTGTTGACTGCTGTCATGGGGACAGGCAGTGTATTTGCTGCAGAGGTACAAGCTGGCTATACTCCAGATTTAAATAACACAACAACAACTAGTGCAGCTACAACTAATGATGCTACTACTACACAAGCAGTTTACAATGCTGATGCAGCTACACCTGCAGCAACACAAGATGAAACTGATGCAGCTATCTTAGCGGCTCGTGGTGATACAACTGTATCTAGCGATGGTACTGTAGTTAAAGGTTCTGACGGAACTGTTACAGTTAATAATGCTGCTTTGAAAACAGATGACAAACAAGTAAAAATGGTATCTAAAACTACTGGTGGTACTGATCTTGATAAGGCTGCTGAAAATGGTCAAACTCAAGCTGTTACAACTGTAGAGGCTCAATATGTTACATCTGCTAATGCTGAGTCTATTAATCCATATGTAGGCAAATTGATTACTGGTTTATCTATTTCTGGTGTCACAGCTGAACAACAAGCACAATTGTTGCCTATTTTAACAGAAAAAATCGGCGATGCTGTATCTGTTGATGGTGTATTTAAAGACGTAACTAACCTTGGTAATACTGGATACTTCTCTGAAGTAAATCCTGTATTCACAACTGTACCTGAAGGTGTTAAATTAGACTTTGCTGTTACAGTAAATCCAATTACTACTGGTGTAGCTTTTGAAGGTAATACAGTTTATACGTCTGAAGTGTTGACTAAATTCATGGATTTACAACCTGGTCAAGTTCTTAACTCTGTATACGTAGGCCAAAAAGTTCAAGGTATCAATGCTGCATATGCTCGTGATGGCTATATGTTGGCACATGTAGATGGTATTCGTGTAGATGACCAAGGTGTGCTTCATGTTCATATCGTAGAAGGTATTGTAGAAGATATCGTTCCTGCTGGTAATAAGAAAACTCGCGATAAAGTCATTACTCGCGAATTCGTTCAAAAGAAAGGTAAACCTTTCAATAAGTTCTTGGTACGCCGTTCTGTAGAACGCGTATACAACCTAGGCTTCTTTGACGATGTAAATGTTCGTATGTTACCTGGTGATCAAGATCCTAACAATGTAATTATTGAGATTGATGTTTTGGAACATAAAACAGGTACTATTACATTAGGTGCTGGTTACTCCAAATCTGATGGCTTGATGGGTATCATTGAATTTGGCGAAGATAACTTCCGCGGTACAGGTGATAAATTCAAAGTTCACTGGGAAATCGGCGGTAAGAAAAAATATAAAAACTACCAAATCTCTTACTTGAAACCTTGGATTGACAGCAAAGGTACATCCCTTGGCTTCTCCTTCTTCAACCGTGAAGATGAATATACAGATTACAACGAAGATGGCAATGAAGTAGCAGAATACAACAAGAAATCTCGTGGCTTCAATATCTCCTTCGGTCGTCAAACTGGGGAATATACACGTGATTACTTGACATTAGAATCCCGTAAAGATACTTATAAATGGGATAGTGACGATAGCTCTGGTTATCGTTATGACACAGATGCTATCAATAATACAAGTGGCCACGGTAATGATTGGAATAATACTAATCCAAAGACTGGTGGTAGTTGGAATTTTGCCTCTAATAATTACGTAAAGAATAACTTTGGCCGTATTAACTCCATTACATGGCAAAAGGTATACGATTCCCGTGACAATATTTATGATCCAACACGTGGCCGTCGTATTTCCTATACAGCTCAATGGGCTGGTCATGGTTTAGGCGGTGATTTCGACTTCTATAAATTCACAGCTGAAGCACGTATGTATAAAAAACTAGGTGCTAAGAATGTATTGGCATTCCGCGCACGTGGTGGTTTTATCCAAGGTGATGCACCTTATAGCCAATTATTTACATTGGGTGGTGCTGATTCCTTACGTGGTTACGAAGATGATCAATTCCGTGGTAAGTATATGTATAATGCGACATTGGAATTCCGTTTCCCAATCGTTAAAAAGGTTAGTGGCGTATTGTTTACTGATATCGGTGATGCATGGGATGCACCAAATGTTACATGGTACAATGGCAAGAAAACCTTTAACTATGGCGTTGGTGCTGGTGTTCGTATTACTACACCAATTGGCCCAGTTAAACTTGATTATGGCGTGGGTAAACACAAAAATAAATTCCACTTCAGCTTCGGCACACAATTCTAATATAGTAAATGTATATGGTGGAGGCCTCTTTTTTAAAGAGGCTTTCACCAATATCTCTATATGGCATCCTTTGATGTAGTAATTTAAAGAAATGAGGGCACTCTATTATGATGCGAATGATGAACAACAAGGCGAATGTGAAAATTTTCTCCATCGTCATTGCTGCTATTTTTATTATCGGTATTGGTGCATTGGCATATACTCAAATGGCTACGCCAACTGGTAGTAGTGGTAGCAGCACAATTGGTGTTATCGATACATCTCGTATGATGTCTCAAGATAATCCAATTTATATCTCTGCAGCTCAAGAATATATGAGCTATCAAAGCCAATTACAACAAGAAACACAAGCAAAAATTGATGCAGCACAAGATGATGCGACTAAACAAAAATTAGCTGAAGAAGCACGTCAAAACTTAGCAAAAAAAGATCAAGAAATTGCTAAATCCGTTCAAGATAAAGCGATGGAAGCAGCAAAAGCTGTGGGTGATGCAAAAGGCCTTAGCGTTGTAATGACTAAAGACACTGTATTATACGGTGGTGTAGATATTACAGATCAAGTTTTGAAAAAATTAGCTAATGATGCGAAAAAATAAACTGTAGTTCTATGTAAGGGAGAACGACAATGAACGGGAAAAAACGATATATCGGATTTGCCATATTTCTCGTTGTTGCATTATGTGCTATGGTTTGGGCCTATGGATTTGTGACGAATCGTCAGCAGAGTCCTGATGGGGTATCAATAGGTGTTGTACGTATTGATGATGTATTAGAGTTTAATCCTTCTTATGAGGATTATAAACAAGCTAAAAATGAATTGGACCTTTTACAACGTCAGTATGAACTTGAGCAACAAGCTCTAAATGCCAAGTCAGAGACACAAGAGGAACAGTTGAAATCTCTTGCATTAGATTCAACCTTGTCAGATGCTCTTACGGTGGAATTGCAAACTCGTATTGCAACAAAAGAAAATGAATTGAATCAGCAATTAAATGCGAAACGAAATGAACTCACTCAAAAATATTTAGCCCAGTTAAAAGTTAGTGCTAATG
>CATWLR010000027.1:0-7757 GCA_958351665.1 Veillonella infantium
AATTGTTTTTATACCAATTAAATCTGTACGACTTGGATCGATATCTTTTAACGGCACTACATGATCTCTATAAAAGTCTGCTTCAGATGCTTTCACAGGCACTTGGAAGAACAAGAAATACGCCATATTATCCTTGTACCACGTAACACTGCGCACTAAGTCCTTATCTACATCACCTGTATAGTGAACCTCCCCTATTGGAGTAGAGTCACTCCACTGTACGTCATGATACTCCATTGGAATATATTCTTCAGGCCAAACCGTATCCATAGAGTAACTCATGCGGAAGACCATAGTATGAGTTACCCAACGGCCACTGCGCTCTTGATACTCTTCACCTTGCTTCCAATATACAGTTTCTAATACATCATTGTCATAAAAATGTGTAGCATAGTATGTATAGCCAAACGGTAAATAACTTGGTACAGATACGTCATAGGACACCTTATGAGATGCATTAATTACACCGCTAGGTAAGCCCTTGGATTTGCTCGTAAGTATAGGCCATACAGAATTTGTATGTGTACGCACTGGTAAAGGAATCGTTTCATAAGGAGGCCAATCTATTTTAACATTTTGTTTACCCTGTTCTTCAACATTTTGTTTAATAGGTTCTTCAATATGTTGCTTATCATTTCGATCACCACGTAATCGAGCATCATCAGCGGCTACGTTACTCAAAGGACCTACAGAGTCTACAATTTTGCTTACAAAGTCTTGGTTTCTTAAAGAAGCAAAGTAAAGCATATGAACTTTATTATCTTTTTCCCAATAAGCAATTTGAATAGAGTCTTTACTAGAACTTAACGTATGTACAGAGATTCCATTAGGGGTAATAAAGCTAACTGCATCCTTAGCTTTATAATTTGTCTTTTCTAATATAGGAGTTACTACAGTATCGATAGCCCACCCCATACGATATACAATATCTGTATTAGAGAAGGTTAATTTCGGACCATATTCTCCATCACGGCCCGTTTCTGTATATACGATTTCTAATACATCATGGTCCTTGGCCTTTACATCGCGTACTGCATAGTCTTTAGGCATATAAGACGGCACTTGTAATGGATAACCAAACTCCTGCACGGCACTCTCAATATTAGTTTCAACTATATCATTATCACCAACTTGATCATACCAGAGATACCGATCCATAAGTTTTTGATTATCATCGATAGTTTTCTGATTATCTACATCTCGTTCAACAGGAACAGTGTTACCATTTTTATCTATTAACGGGTATGTAGCACTAACTGGCTGTACCCCAAAGGTGCTTACTGCTGTAGCCATCGTGGCACATAAAATGGCAGCTCTTATTATTTTCTTCATATTCTCTCCTCTTTGAGCGGTTATACACGTTTCCGCTTTATTCTAAGTAAATCACTACATGATCTATCTATATTTTTATAGGCTCCACATGTTCCTTATAGAATTCAGCATCAACTGCTTTCACAGGTTCTAAGAACAATAAGGAGTATGCCATACCGTCCTTTGTCCACGTAATGCTACGGATCAGTTGTGCTGCTGGATCACCGGTATAAAAGACTTCACCGGATTCACCTTGTTCAGACCATTCAAAGTCCTTATACTCAGCAGGAACATACGGTACATCTTTTACATCGTTCACGGAATAGCCCATTCTATAAACGAAAATACTACCAGAGTTTCTCTTCCCAACTCGATATGTTTGGGAATTTTTTATAAAGTATACAACCTCTAATACATCATTTTTGTCTTGCCGCACTGTATAGACTTCATAATCATAAGGGATATAGCTAGGTGCCTTAACCTCATAAGGAAGCTTCTGTGCTGCCTCTATTAGATTGCCCTTAAAAGTATGCGCCTTTTGTGTATTCTCTATAGGCCAATCATGAAAGTGCCACTGTAAATGGTCAGTTCTAGGCTCTACATTTCTAAAATTATGTCCTAGCTTATGTGTTTGAGTAGATACAGACTGATCTGTAGTATCAGAGGTATACACCGTTTCTGCTGTTGCCATTCCTACAGATAGTAGCCCAGTAACGATAACAACCAAAACAGACTTGTACATTGTTTTTCTCATATTTTTTCCTCTTTATAAGCGACTACTAATTTCGCCGCTATACACAATATATTATTTTAGATACAGTTTGTATAACATCAGTATATCTGCTAAGGAATCATTCGTTCTTTATCGTATTCATCTCTTGTTTTGTTTGAAATCTTCGTAACCGGATAGTTTCCTAACAATTCATAACGTGAGCTATCTATAGTTTTTACAGGCATCACATGTTCCTTATAGAATTCAGCATCAACTGCTTTCACAGGTTCTAAGAAGAATAAGGAGTACGCCATGCCGCCTTCCGTCCACGTAATGCTACGGATTAGTTGTACGCCTGGCTTACCTGTATAATACACCTTGCCAGATTCACCTTGTTCAGACCATTCATAGTCCTTGTACTCTGCAGGAATATACGCTGTATCTCTTACGGTATCCAAGGAGTATCCCATTCGATAAGCCATAACATTAGTAATAAATTTATTCCCATCCTGGTAGATAGGCCCGCCTCTTTTGTAATATACAACCTCTAATACATCATTTCGATCGTGACGCGCTGTATAAAGCTGATATCCAAAAGGTATATAACTAGGTGCTTCAGCCTCATAAGGCAATTTCTGAATAGCCTCTGCTATCCCCTTAAAGTTACGAGCACTGTCTTGAGTCATTATAGGCCAGCCTACTAATTGCATTCTTGGTATTTGTATAATTGGAGAAGCATTATTCATGTTTGGCGTAACATTTTTAGACTTAGATGCGGCCTCAGAATTATTATTAGATACAGACTGATCAACAGTATCTGCAGATACATAGCTTATAGATACTAAACCCACAGCTATAGCAGCTAAAATTGATTTACCTATAGTTTTCTTCATATTCTCTCCTATTACAAAAATTTATAATATACTCCACACATATAATGATATATTTTCTTATTTATATCAAAATCAAGCTACCGTTTCTGTAGCTCTAGCTACTTCATAAAACTTTTATCTTTCCTTTTGTGAAAGCATGGTCACAACCAAATAATGTATCTAATGCTTAGTTTCAATATAAAAAATCCTACTGAACGCTATATCATAATAGAGTTCAATAGGATTGTTGTGTCATTATTTAGTTAATGGCGGCATAATAGTATCTTGTTCAAGTTGTCTTCGCCTTTTGGCCGTATAGTCGACAATTTTAATTTGAACTACGCCCACAGAGTTTACCATGGCTTCCGTAAAAGTAAATTCACGTCCTGTCTGATGTTTCATCAATACTTGTAAGCCATGAGATTTTTCATCAATAGACTCTAAATAGGTAGCCTCTCCACGACCCATTACACTAGAGTATACCGAGCTATATTTACATGGTATATCTCCACCTGAAACGAGGGCTTCATCGCTACCATCAATTTCAATAAATACATGGGGATTCGCTTGAATCAAACTAAACTTTTTCCCCTCATAATGGCCATGTACATAGATATAAAGTACCTCATCTATAAATTCATATCCAAAATGTAAGGGCACCACGTAAGGGTAATCACCATCCATCAGACCTAGGTGAATGATACGAGTACTACTTAAAATACCTTTAATTTCTTCTATATTGGTAACCATGCGATCTTGTCGTCTCATAATAGTCTCCACAGTTTTACGTAAAAAATAATCTATGTATTATTATAGCAAATTTTTTAAACCTTTTAAGGCATAGTATCCTTTTAAAAATTATGAATAATTTCTCTTTTATTCGTATATTAATAATACTTTTCTTTCTATATGTCTACTGTATAAATACATTTGACTTTTTGTAATAGATACTGTATTATAAGAAAATAGTTTTATAGATTCTATAGATTATAAAAGCTATGGTCATCCATGGCTTTTTATATTTGTAGATAGTTTGTAGAAAAGAGGTCTTTACTATGTCTGATACGCATCAGTTAAAACGGGGCCTTAAGAATCGGCACGTACAGTTGCTCGCCATCGGCGGTGCCATCGGTACAGGCTTGTTCTTAGGCTCCGGCCGTGCCATTCACTTGGCAGGTCCATCCATTATTTTCGCCTACCTTATTACAGGTATTATCTGCTTCTTCATCATGAGAGCATTAGGCGAATTATTATTGTCTAACTTGAACCACCACTCTTTTATCGATTTCGTAGAAGATTATTTAGGTGATCGAGCAGCATTTATCACAGGATGGACATACTGGTTCTGTTGGCTTTCACTAGCAATGGCCGATTTAACAGCCGTAGGCCTCTATATGCAGTTCTGGATACCGTGGCTGCCTCAATGGATACCCGCCCTTGTCGTCTTAGTAGCATTGCTATTAATGAACTTAACAGCCGTAAAATACTTCGGTGAAATGGAATTCTGGTTTGCCTTGATTAAGGTAATTGCCATCATCTCCCTCATTATCATCGGTATTATCATGATTGTCACAGGATTTACTACAGATGCAGGCGTTGCCGCCTTTAGTAATATGTGGAATTATGGGGGCTGGTTCCCGAACGGAACGATGGGCTTTATCTTATCATTCCAAATGGTTGTTTTCGCTTTCACAGGTATCGAGCTCGTAGGTTTAACAGCTGGTGAAACAGAGGATCCTGAAAAGGTTATCCCTATGGCGATTAACAACATTCCATTACGCATTATTTTGTTCTATGTGGGCTCTTTGGCTATCATCATGAGCATTTATCCTTGGACAGCCGTCAACCCATCTGCTAGCCCATTTGTGGCCGTATTTACAGCAGTTGGTATTGCAGCCGCTGCAGGCATCGTAAACTTTGTGGTTCTTACATCTGCTGCATCTGCAACAAACTCTGGTATCTTTAGTACAGGCCGTATGATTTACGCCCTTGCTAAACGCGGTCATGCGCCAAGCTCTATGCGCCGCTTAACACACAGCAGTGTACCATACCAAGCAACGATTTTCTCAGCTGCAGTACTATTGATTACGGTTGTACTCAACTATGTAATGCCAGAAGCAGTATTCGTTATGATTACATCTATCTCTACATTCTGCTTCATCTTTATTTGGGCCATGATGGTTATTTGTCACCTTAAATATCGCAAGAAAAATCCAGAATTAGCAGCACAATCTAAATTCAAAATGCCTCTATTCCCTGTGATGAATTACATCATCCTTGCATTCTTTGTTTTCATTCTAGGTATTCTCGCCTTAAACGAAGACACTCGAATTGCCCTCTTGTTTACACCAATTTGGTTCGTTATTCTCTGGGCCTTCTACTCCATGCTTAATACAGATGATGAAGATGCTCTCAGTGAGGAACTTATCGAAATGGCTGGTGTAAAAGAAATTTACAAAAAACCCAAAAAAGAAGATTCTGACGATTACATAATCTAACAAAAAGGCCCGTGCTATGCACGGGCTTTTCTCTTACTTCATAGTAGGGAAGTTTTGTTGTTCATACTGTTGTTGATAAGCAGGTAAATTACTTGTATCTTCGCCATAATTAAAGATTGTCTTAGTACGATATCCGCCTTGGGTAATGATAAGATCAATGGAGGATGGTACCTCTTGACCATTTTGTTGTAAATGATTTACTAATTCTTGTAGCGCTTCAACTTGTCGCAACGAACCAGTCATATATTTACTTTTAGATAGACCTGTATTTCTAATGACTTGGCCATTATATACTTGACCATTTTTATCTGTGTAATAGAAACGTACAGCTGATTTATCTCCTGTAGGTACAGCTTTAATATAGATGGTTTTCCAATTTTTCTTAACCATCACTCTTGTAGCATCTGCTAACTTATTAGATAAACGTTGTGTTTCTTTATTTGCAGATTTAGATACACCATTGACTTGCTGAATTTCATCATTCATAGGCATATCAATAAGTGCCATACTAGGATCTTGTTGTACCTTTTTCGCATCTGCAGGCTGAACCGCCAACACACCAACGGCCGCCATTACAGCTAACGTTGTAAGAGCAAATTTCTTCATTATATCTCTCCTCAGATAGGATTCCCTAAACAAATTATATTTTATACAATACATTATACGCATTAGGCTATTTATTATCAAGCCTATCTTATTTTTCAAGACCATTATTCTTAATTATTTGATTCCAATGTTCAAATCTTGCAATATTATAATCCATATCCATATATTTAATATTAAAAGATGTAATAGATTTAAGATCGTTATAAAACTCCATCTCATCAGTACTCGTATCCCAGAATAACATCATATTTTCATATATAGGTATACCATAATATTGTTCATCTTTTAAAAATTCAAATGGTAAATTCATGTTAGGCTTCGCATAGTTAAGAGGACTAACAGTAAGCAAATAGGTATCTCCTACCTTACCATTCATGTATAAATCTCTAGAAATTAAAGAGTCTGATATTACTTTATCTTTTCGAATACCATGTTTACTAACATTCTTATTTTGAACAGAAATCGAGTCTGTATTCACTATTTTGCTAGCAGATAAATCGGGGCTTAAGATATATTTCGTGTTCCCATTAGAAGCTATAATTTTACCATCTATATAGTCTAGTGAAGCGGAGAATTTATCGAATTCATACCCGATAACATTAGAGCTTAAAGATGTATCATTAATCTTAAAAATTAAAAGTGGATACAAATTCATATTAGAAATTGCATCATTAGAGCGTGCAAGAAGATATAATTCATTATTAACGATAAGAGAGTCAAAAATATAACAGTTATACTCTTTCATAATAGGCAATACATCAACTACATAAGATTCAGAGTAATTACTTGCATTTATAACGGTTAGGGTTGCATTAGGATTATGATTAAGATCAACTGTAATATCTTTCTCTAGAATTATCCCTTGTTTCGGCAAAATACGTATCTCATTTCTCGTACCACTAAAGTGCAAAGCACACAAAACAAGAATAAGGAAAATAATAAAACTTACAATATAATGTTTCTTTATCCATCGCAACATAGAACCACCTCTCTCTTACTTATAGTATAGCTAACTTTATAGTCTAATAAAAGAAAAAGACTTTTACCAATTTTTGACCAGATATTCTATCAATCATCGGTAAAAGTCTTTTATCTTATAACATAACTATATTTTTTGAACTAGTTACTAAAGTCTGTATCTACAATAGCAAATTGTGTATATTCAGGGCAGCGTTTTTGCATTTCTGCTTTAATTTTTTCTAATGTACCATGCGGATCTTCTTCGTCAAAATCAAAGATAATATCGTAGTAGATAACTTTCTTTTCTTCTTGTACGTAGAACGCATGTACTTGTACTACATGTGTATATAAACTTACAACTTGGTCAAGAGCTTGTCTTATTTCAAGCACTTCTACACTTGGTTGATTTTCAGCATATACACCAACGGTCATAGCAATACCAAATTTTTTATAAAGATGAACAGCGATACCTTTTGTCAAAGGATGAATATCCGCCATAGTCATCGTATCTGGCACTGTAATATGAACGGAACCAATGGTTTCACCAGGACCGTAGCTATTTAATACTAAATCATATACACCGCCTACATTTGGATGTTGAGCGATAGTTTCTTTAATTTCACGAACTAAGTTATCATCGGCACGAACGCCAAGCAAGTGATTATACATTTCTTTTAAAATGTCATAAGCTGCTTTCAAAATCAATACGGAGATAGCGGCACCTACATAACCTTGAATATCAAAGTTAAAGAAGAATACCAAAGCCTTGCAAAAATTATGGAGAATTCCTCCGAAAAT
>CATWLR010000028.1:0-7729 GCA_958351665.1 Veillonella infantium
CAAGGATAATAAATAATCGATAGGCTATCGACACTAACTAATGAATCCCTTACAACTCTCTCCATACACAAACTAATGATAGACCTATTGATACTGAAAGCATCCCACATAATGTGGGGTGCTTTTTTGTGTCTTAATATGCATTTTAATATGTGTATTAATAAAGAAATTTTGTATATATGATAAAAATCATTGCTAATATATCGATTTATTTAGTATAATCATATCTATAAATTCAATATTCTATAGAATTTAAAAAAGAGATGAAGAAAGGGAGGAGATTATTGATGTCACATTATGTAGATCTAAATAGCGATTTAGGTGAAAGTTTTGGCAACTACACATTGGGCATGGATGGTGAAGTGTTAAATCACGTCACAAGTGCTAATGTTGCCTGTGGATGGCATGCTGGGGATCCTCTCATTATGGATGCTACAGTTCGCATGTGCAAGGAAAAGGGCGTAGCCGTAGGGGCTCATCCTGGATATCCTGATTTAATGGGCTTTGGTCGTCGAGCAATGGCAGTTAATCCTGCAGAGGCTAAAGCATATATGATATATCAAGTTGGTGCACTACAAGCCTTCTGTGATAGCTATGGTGTTACATTACAACATATGAAATTACATGGTGCTTTTTATAACACCGCATGTGTAACTCCTGCATTGGCAGATGCTGTATTAGATGGCTTACAAGCGGTAAACCCTAATATTGCAGCCATGGTGTTAAGCGGTAGCTATATTGCTAAAGAAGCAGAGCGTCGAGGCATTCCTGTAATTCAGGAGGTCTTTGCTGATCGTGGTTATACTGATGAAGGTACATTGGTACCTCGTACAGAACCTGGGGCTTTCATTAAAGACCCTCAAGAGGCTCTTGAACGAGTTCTTATGATGGTTACAGAAGGTAAGGTTGTCACTAATACAGGTAATACTATTGATATTGTAGCTGATTCCGTATGCGTACACGGCGATAACCCAGAAGCGATAGCTTTCACAAATTACATCCGTGAAGGCCTTACAAAAGCTGGTGTTACAGTGGCTAATTTTCAAAACCGTAAATAGTAAAACGGCGATTATAAAATAAGCAATACATAGCAAATACGTAATAAATAGTGAATACGTAATAAATAGTAAATATGTAGTAATAGTAAGTACATAATAATAGTTGATAAATAAATTATTGTATGGAGGTTTTTATGAAACCAATTTCAGGTAAAGCGAGTTTATCTGTCCTCTTAGGGGCAGCTTTCTTGATGGCCACGTCCTCTATTGGGCCTGGTTTTATGTTACAAACGGCGGCATTTACAAATGATTTGAAATCAGACTTTGCCTTTGCCATCATTGTGTCTGTTATTTTTTCAATTATTGCACAGCTTAATGTGTGGACAATCATTGGCATATCTAAAATGCGCGGTCAAGATATTGCGAATAAAGTACTGCCAGGTCTTGGCTATTTTGTAGCGTTCTTGATTTCCCTTGGTGGTCTTGCTTTCAATATCGGCAACATTGGGGGCGCGTCCATGGGCCTAAACATAGTGTTTGGTATTGATACAACGACTGCGGCGGCTATTAGTGGTATTCTTGGTATTCTATTATTCGCATCTCCAAAAATGGGTGGTGTACTAGATAATACCGCTAAAATTCTTGGTACCGTAATGCTTGTATTGATTGCTTATGTAGCGTTTTCTACAAATCCACCAGTGGCTGAAGCGGTTACTCATGCAGTGGCACCAACGCATTATCCATGGCTTGCTACGATTACCCTTATCGGTGGTACTGTAGGCGGTTATATTACATTCTCTGGCGGTCATCGTCTTATCGATGCTGGTATTACCGGTCAAGAACATTTGACAGATGTACGCCGAGCAGCATTTATGGGTATGACTGTAGATGCGGTAGTTCGTATATTGCTATTCTTAGCAGTTCTTGGCGTTGTGTCCATGGGATATGTACTAGATCCTAAAGATCCAGCAGGTTCTGCGTTCTTACTTGGTGCTGGTGAAATCGGTCATAAATTATTTGGTATCGTATTCTTCTGTGCTGCGTTGACTTCTGTTGTAGGGGCTGCCTACACATCCGTATCCTTCCTTAAAACCTTGTTCAAGGTGGTGGAACGGTATGAAAAATTGACCATTATGGCCTTTATCTTTATTTCCACATGCATTCTAATCTTTATTGGCAAACCGGCTACGTTGTTAATCTTGGCAGGCTCTGTAAATGGGTTGATCTTGCCGATTACATTGGCTGTGATGCTCTTTGCTACTCATAAATCTGAAATTGTAGGAGACTACAAACACAATAAACTGTTATACTATACAGGATGGATTGTAGTACTTGTAACAGCATACATTGGTGTTACATCCTTACAAGGTATTGCTAAATTACTTGGTTAATTTGATAGTTGTGAAAGTACCATTATTTTCGTTTGAAGGTAATGGTTCTTTCTAGTTATAAGAGGAGGTACCTATGAAACCTACAATTTCACCTGTAGGAGATTGCGCTATCTCTATTGATTTTGGTCAGGTGATTGATCCAAAGATTAATCGACATATTCGACAAACTATAGAGCGAATTCAAGCGTTACAACTAGATGGGATTATTGAATTAGTTCCTACCTATTGTGCGTTACTCGTGCAATACGATGCTATGCTCTATTCCTATGCAGATATGTGTAATATCATTGAGCCTACATTGGAGCAGACTGTAACAGATAATGCTAATGAACTTGTTACCGTCGTGGAAATTCCTACCGTGTACGGTGGAGAGTTTGGACCAGACCTTGGTTTTGTAGCCTCTCACAACAATCTAAGTGAAGAAGAGGTTATAGCTATTCATAGTGGTACAGACTATTTAGTTTACATGTTAGGCTTTATTCCTGGCTTTACTTATTTAGGTGGCATGGACCCACGTATAGCAACGCCTCGTTTATCCTCTCCGAGGACCTTGATTCCGGCCGGCTCTGTAGGCATTGCAGGGGAACAAACTGGCACATATCCATCTGACTCTCCAGGCGGGTGGCAAATCATAGGGCGAACACCAGTAACTATGTACGATATGTCTAAGGAAGAAGCTGCATTATTAAGTGCAGGCGACTATGTACGTTACGTGCCAATCGATGAACAGGAATATAATCGTATTAAAGCGCTGGGCGGGGACTATGTTCCAGTTATGTATGAAGTTGAGGTAGGTGAGCTACATGGCTATAAATAATTTTCAGAAATCATCTATCTACATTAATGAACCTGGCATGTATACGACTATTCAAGATGAAGGGCGCGTTGGGTTCCAGCAATACGGTATGCCTGTAGCTGGTCCTATGGATAGTGAAAGTTATCTCTTAGGGCAAGCTCTCGTCGGCAATATGAAACCAGCCGGTGCTTTAGAATGTACCTTGTTACCACCAACATTAACCGTGAAAGGCACATGTATTGTTGCTTTCACTGGGGCCGACATGGAACCAACCATCAATAGTGTACGAGTACCGAGATATATTCCATTTGTATGTCACGACGGTGATGTCATTTCTGGTAGTTTTAGCCAATGTGGTGTGCGCATGTACATTTCATTTTCTGGTGGTATCGACGTGCCAAGCATCAACGGCAGTGTATCGACCCATACAAAAGCGAAAATTGGGGGGCTTGAGGGGCGACCATTACAAAAGGGCGATGAACTTGGCATCAAAGCATTCATCAGAGATGAAATGCATGTCTGCGATTACCGTGGTGAAGGGCACACTCTATTCAATACCGCCTTATATAACCGTGGGGGCCGTGAATGTCATGAACCGTTACGCGTTGTATTAGGTGATCAGGCAAAACATTTCACCGAGAAAGGGATCAAGACCTTTAGTGATAACATCTATACACTAACCGTAGAATGCGATCGAATGGGATTCCGATTGGATGGACCTGAAATTGAACACGTAGACAGTGCAGATATCATTTCTGATGGTGCTGTGTTCGGATCGATTCAAGTTCCATCTAATGGTCATCCTATTGTCCTTATGGCGGATCGTCAAACGACAGGGGGCTATACAAAAATTGGTACTATCATTACTGCCGATTTACCTCGGCTTAGCCAGCTACCGGTAGGAGATGGGATTAACTTTAATCTTGTATCCATTGAGGAAGCTCAAGAGATATACAGAGCATATATGGAACGTTTACAGAAACGTATCAAATTAGCACATGAACAAAGTGCTTATGTATTTAAATTAAATAATGTCATATAAAAAATAACGTCTAAAGAGATTATTCTTTAGACGTTATTTTTGTTTTTTGCTGCAAATTTATCTTAATTTGAATGAAAAAGTAATTTATAAAAATTTAATGAAATATAGTGCTGTAAAATAGGTGGGGTCATTAGAGTGTAACTATATAAGGCATTTTGACCATTATTTTTATAATTTATCAATTATATTGATATGGGAAAAGTTAAAATGTGAGTTTAAATTCATCTTCTCTTCTAAATTATGGTATAAAATCACCCCAATTATTAGGTTTTATTTTATAAGGGGGTTAAAGGAATCACGTTGTTGCTGTATTTGCAATAGGTATTCCAAAAATGAAATATTAGTGAAAAGGGGTTGCAAGCATATCGAAAAATTTGGTATACTGGGTATATCGAAAAACTTGAAATTGAGATTATTTGTTATATAGAAGTTTGAGAGCTTTATAGTAGTTTAAAGGAGAAAACAATGAACAAGATTTTTAAAGTGGTTTGGAACAAATCCAAAAATTGCTACGTAGTAGTATCTGAATTCGCTAAGAACAATAGCGGTAAAAAGAAAATTGTAGTAGCTGGTATCTTTGCAGCATTGGCTATGACTAATGCTAATGTGGCATTGGCTGTAAATGATGTACCTACCGGAGCTAGTGCAACTGCTGTTGCCTTTGGTAACGGTGCTACTGTTACAGGTGCAAATGCAGTTGGTTTAGGTAAGAATGTAAAAGCTACTCTTAGTGATGCTGTTGTAATTGGTACTGATGCAAAAGCAGAAACTGCTGGTGGTGGGGTTGCTATTGGTCAAAATGCTTATTCAAAAGCTCTATATGGTAATACACCAAGTGTTGCTATAGGTAAAAATTCAATTGCAAATGGTGGTACTGCGATTGCTATTGGTACTAGTGCGACGGTAAACGAAGCTGGTACTTCATTTTCACAAGGTATTGCCATTGGTGGTGGTGCATTACCGGGGCAAGGGGCTACCGTTGTAGGTGACCAAGGTATTGCTATTGGTGGTAATACTAAAGCATTAGGTCATTCATCCATCGTTATTGGTGGTGATGACGCCGATAAAATGACTCAAGTAAAAGCAGTTTATACTGATATTACAACAGGTAAACCTGCTGTCGCTACTGTTTCTGCTGCTGTTAAAGCTTTAACAGGGTATGAAATTAAGTGGAGGGATTATAATAATGCTACAGCAGACCATATCGGTATCACAGTGGGCACTAAGGGGCAATCTGGTAATGCCGGTATTGCTATTGGTACAGGCGCTGACTCTAAAAATCGTATTGCTGGCTCTTTAACAGGTGTTAATACAAGTGCTGCCGATAATGATTCTGTAACAAATGCCATCGCTATTGGTACAGGTGCGAAAGCAAATCGTGATAACTCTGTTGCGTTGGGTGGTGGTTCTACTACAGATAAGCCAGGTACGAAACAAACTAGCTATGAATTGCCAAATGGTGTTGTTGCTGCATGGAGCGGTGGGGATGACACTCTTGAAGGTGATATTGTTTCCTTCGGTTCTGCAGGTTTCGAACGTCAGTTGAAAAACGTAGCTCCTGGTGAAGTAAGTGCTACTTCTACAGACGCGATCAATGGTTCTCAGTTAGCTGCTATCGCAAATCAAATTGCACAGAAATATGTATCTATTAAATCTGATGTAGTACCAAATAAAGATAATAAAGGTGCAAAGGCTGATGAGTCTATTGCTATTGGTCCTAATGCATCTACAGATAAGGCTGCGACAAGCTCTGTAGCTATTGGTGATGGTGCTAATACAACAGGTCGATCTACAGTTGCATTGGGGTTATCAGCACAAGCTACATCGGCAAATGCTACAGCGGTAGGTGCTAACTCCATTGCGTCCGAGGATGATACTGTGGCAGTTGGTCATGGTGCTAAGGCAACAGATGGCAATGCCAGTGCTTTGGGGGCTGATGCGATAGCTTCCAATATTGAATCTACTGCAATTGGTCATGGTACTGCTGCATCTGGTGCATCCTCTACTGCATTGGGATCTAGGGCAAAGGCCGCTGGAACTGCAGGTGTTGGTATCGGTATGTTAGCCAATGCAACTAAAGATTATAGTATTGCTATTGGCGGAGAAAGCTCTTCCACTGCAGATAACAGTATTGCTATTGGTAGAAAAAGCTCAGTATCAGAGAATGATGGTATTGCTATCGGTACTAGATCTAACGCAAGTGCAGCTAAATCGATTGCTATTGGTGATGGTGCTAGTGCTACAACTGCTGATGGTGTTGCAATAGGTTCTAAGTCTGTTGCTAGTACTGCAGCTGGTGTAGCAGGTTATAATGCTAATACTGGTCGTACTGATACATATGCTAACTTAACTGGTGCAACGTTAACATCTACATTAGGTGGTGTTGCAGTAGGTACAACAGGTCAAACTCGTCAAATCAACTATGTTGCTGCTGGTACAGCTGATACAGATGCAGTAAACGTAGCACAATTGAAGAGTGTGAACCTTGCTTTCACAGGTGATACAGGCAGTGGCGATGTAAATCTAGCAAATAGTAAATTGGCTGTAAACGGTGATAATACATATATCACAACTACAGCTAATGGTAAGAAAATTACTATTACTGGTAAAAAACAAGATATTACTGTAACTAATGGTGTTGCTTCTGCAACTGCAGGTATGGCAGATGCTCAAAACGTAGCTGATGCAATTAATCAAGCAGTTGCTAATAGTTCTTCCAGTTGGAACTTATCTGCTAATGGTGAAGCGACAACAGCAACCGTTGAAAAAGGTAATAAAGTAGATTTCTCTGGCGATGATAACATTACTGTTGCAAGAAACGATAAAAACATCTCTTTAGCTTTGAAGAAAGATCTTACTGGCTTGAATAGTGCATCTTTCAATAATGCTGCAGGCAATCCAACTGTAAAAATTGATGGCAACACAGGTATCAATGCAGGCGACATGAAGGTTACTAATGTAGCAGATGGTGTAGCTGACAAAGATGCTGTCAATGTTTCTCAATTGAAGAAAACAGACGATAAAGCAGAAGCTAACAAAACTGCAATCGCTCGTAAAATTTCCTTAGGTGGCAACACTGGTTCTACTGCAGAGAAATCCTTGAGCACAGGCGATGTAAAATTCAATGTGAAAGGTGCTAATGGTTTAACTACGGTTGCTTCTGGCGATGATGTAACTGTTAAACTTGATGATACTACTAAAGACACAATCGATAATGCTGCTGATAAAAACTTGAGCAACTTGAACCCAGCTGGTGAGCAAAAAGTAAAAGATTTAGCGGCTTGGAAAGTTGTGGCTAACAGTGGTACTGCTGAAAATGTTAAAGGTGGCGACACAGTTAAGTTTATCGATGGTGATAATGTTGAAATTACTCAATCCGGTAAAGATTTCACAATCTCCACTAAGAAAGATGTAACATTCGATAATGTAACTGCAAACCAAGCTATCACAGCTCCTAAAGTGAAAGCTACAACTGGTGTAGAAACACCGCAAGTAACAGGCT
>CATWLR010000029.1:0-7714 GCA_958351665.1 Veillonella infantium
GTTAATATAGTAAAAAATCATATATATAAAATAATTCGTATAAGTTTATACATGAATATGACCTTAATTACTATTTAATAATTTTTATTAGTATAAAAATTATATTGAGAATTCACGATATACACATACCCCTAAGGGGTATGTGTATTGTAAACAGAATATTAATATAGTATATTAATAATCGATAAAAGTGAATGAACTAGTGAGTGTCGGTGTTCACCGAGCGTAAAAGAGGAAAATGGGTGAAAATCCCATACTATGCAAATAGCTGTAATGAGGAGCAAGGTTTCATTATAGGGTCACTGGGAAACTGGGAAGGCCGAAATATTGCGATGAGTCTGAGTCAGAAAGCCTGCTCTAAATGTATGGTATGCATATACTGTGCTTAATTTAGGTTAGTCAGGCGACTAGCTTTTTTTTGTTCCTCAGGGAGCTATATTTTTTCTTATTTTTGCGTATTACTGCTACGTTGAGTGGGAGGTACCCTTAGTTTTTCATTTGATTTGTTGTTAGTGTTTAGAGAGTTTAGGAGGCGCCTATGGGTAAACGATTTGCTAAACATTTGGGACAATTTATTGTAACCTTGTTTGGCATCACATTTTTGACATTTTGTCTCACCTATTTAGCTCCAGGCGATCCAGTAACGATGTTACTAGAAACAGCAGATACTATCGTGTCTCAGGAGCTTATCGATGAAACTCGAGCTCAGCTTGGGTTAGATAAACCGTTCTTAGTGCAATATGCAAACTGGGTTGTGAATGCTGCACAAGGTGACTTAGGGATGAGTTATTCGGCTAAAAAGCCTGTTGTAGATCGTATGTTAGAGGCTTTGCCAGGGACAGTTATGTTAGCGGGTACAGCATTAGTATTTACATTGCTCTATGCATTGCCGGCAGGGATTATAAGCGCCTTAAATCGAAACAAATGGATCGACTATCTGTTGCGCGTTGCTTCCTTTGTAGGCGTGTCTATGCCATCATTCTGGTTAGGCCTTGTATTGATTTATATCTTTGGTCTTAAATTAGGGCTCGTTCCTATTGCGTCCTCTCGTGTAACTCCAATCGGTGTAATTCTACCAGCCGTTACATTAGCTGTTGTAGTTGGGTCCAAGTACATGCGTCAAGTTCGTCTTGTTATTCTTGAAGAAATGCAAAAGGATTATGTCATCGGCGCACGTGCTCGTGGTGTGAGTGAGATGAAAATTTTATTCGGTCATATTTTGCCTAATGCAGTATTACCACTCATCACTATATTAGGCGTTCTCATCGGTTGGCTATTAGGCGGTGTTGCAGTTGTTGAAATGGTATTCTCCTGGCCTGGCCTTGGGAATATGGCGGTATATGCCATTACCATGCGCGACTATCCATTGATCGAAGGTTTTGTGTTATGGGTTGCCTTAGCATATATGTGTGTCAATGCTCTAGTTGATGCATCCTATGTTCTGTTGGACCCTAGATTGAAAAGGGAGAGAGCATAATGAAAGAATTTATTCAGAAACATAAATTGTTCTCTTTCTACACTGCATTGATGCTTGTCATCGTATTCATTGCTATCTTTGCACCATGGCTTGCGCCGGGAGATGCTTTCACATCGGATATGTCTAAAGCATTACAAGCCCCTAGTGCTCAGCATTGGTTTGGCACCGACAAACTGGGTCGTGACGTATTGTCTCGTATCATTTATGGTACTCAATTATCCTTGTTCATGGGTGTATCCATCGTAGTGATTATGGTAAGCATTGGTACTATTATCGGTGCCATAGCCGGTTATTTCGGCGGGAAAATCGAAATGGTCCTCATGCGTTTTGCGGACATTATGCTATCCTTCCCGGGTGTAGTATTAGCCATTGCCATTGCAGGTATTTTGGGTGGTAGTATTATGAATACGATTTTGGCATTATCTGTAGTAGGTTGGGCAAAATATGCTCGTTTGGTACGATCTATGACATTGAAAGTTCGTGGCGAAGAGTATGTAACGGCTGCCGTCATGATGGGGGCATCTACATCAACTATTATTAGACGTCATATCATTCCTAATATTATGCCTCTTGTTGTTACAACAGGTGCACTAGATATTGGGGCTATTATGATTGAGGTTGCTGGTCTTTCCTTCCTTGGATTTGGTGCTCAACCACCAACACCAGAATGGGGCCTTATGCTTAACGAAGGTCGTCAATATTTACAAACCAGTCCATGGCTGATGGCCTTCCCTGGTATGTCCATCCTTATTGTAGTTGCTATCTTTAACCTTTGGTCTGATTCCTTGCGCGATGTAGTGGATCCTAAAAATCAAGGTTAGTTACGTGTGATGCTTATTTATAGGTTATGTTGTGAAAGTTGTTATATAAATAGGCGGTAATAAGGTTTTTCCATTATGACTATTGTAGATTGTAGTGGTCATGATGTGTATGTTTTATGTTTATATGTAATGGTACAAGGAGATTTTACATGAAAAAATCTTGGAAAAAGGCCCTCTTAGCAGGTCTTAGCATTGTAATGATGGGTTCCTTCATCGCTGGTTGCGGCTCTGATAATAATGGTGCTGCTAATAAGGATGTTTTAAAAGTTGGTGTAACTAACTTCGCATCCACATTAGAACCTACAGAAAACTTCTTCGCATGGGTTGTCATGCGCTATGGTGTAGGCGAAACATTGGCGAAGTTTGATGAACACATGAAACCTCAACCATGGATTGCATCTAAATGGGAAGTATCCCCAGACCATAAAACGTGGACTTTCACAATCAATGATAAGGTGAAATTCTCCAATGGTAAAAAAGTTGATGCTGCAGCTGTTAAAGCATCTATCGAACGGGCTTTTGAAAAATCCAATCGTGCGAAAACATTCTTCGAATATGACTCTATGGAAGCTAATGGTCAACAATTAGTTATTCATACAACAAAAGAATATCCTAATATGCCTGGACTTTTAGCGGATCCGTTGTTCCTAATCGTTGACGTTCAAGCAGAAAAAGATGGCCGTAACTTTGCCAAGGAAGGTCCTATTGGTACAGGTCCATACGTAGTTAAATCTTTCACAAAAGAACGTGCTGAGATGGCTGCTAGTGAAAACTATTGGGATGGTACAGTACCATTTAAAACTGTAGAAATTCCTTCCATCGATGACCCTAATACGCGCGCTATGAGCTTACAATCTGGCGATGTTGATATGGCGGTTAACATCGGTGCTGGTGAAATCGGCTTATTCCAAAATAACGATAAGTTTAAGGTTGATGAAATTGCATCCCTTCGCGTAGTATTGGCTCGTATTAACCAAAAAGGGATTCTTGGGGATGACAAAGTACGTGCTGCAGTTATTTCTGCCACAGACCGTAAAAACTATGCTGATGTATTGTTAAAAGGTACATTCATTCCTGGTTCTGCTCCAATTCCACCATCCATGGACTATGGTTTCAAAGATTTGAAAGATCCTAATGCATATAATCCTGATCGCGCAAAACAATTGTTAGCCGAAGATGGTTGGAAAGATACTGATGGTGATGGCATCCTTGATAAAGATGGTAAACCATTAACATTCAACTTCGTAGTATATAATTCTCGTGCTGAATTGCCACTTTATGCAGAAGCTGTTCAAGCTGACCTCAAAAAAGTGGGTATCGACATGAAAATTAAAACCGTTGACTATAACTTGATTGATAAAATGGGTATGGACGGCGACTATGATATGCTTATCTCCAACATCGTAACTGCTAATACAGGCGATCCAATCTGGTTCTTAGCTAACTACTGGCATACAAATGACAATGGTTCCAACCCTCAAAACGGTTCTGGTTACTCCAATCCACAAGTTGACCAATTGTTAGATGCTGCTGAAACTGAATTCGATCCTGCAAAACGTCGTGACTATGCAATTCAAATTCAACAATTATTGATGAATGATGGTGCTGCATTGTTCTTAGGTTACCCTAAAACTAATATCGTTACTGGTTCTTACTTGAAAGGTGCTGTCATGTACCCAAGTGACTACTACTGGATTACTAATAAAATTACAAAATAATAAGGAGCTATAATGGCAGAAAACATACTAACTGTAGAGAACCTTAACATCGCGTACCAAGGTGTGCCTGCTGTTATGGATGTAAACTTTACCTTGGAACGCGGTAAGGTATTGACCATTGTAGGGGAATCTGGATCCGGTAAAACTACCGTGATCCGTGCCCTCATGGGTTTGTTGCCTATAGGTGGTGAGGTCACAGATGGTACCATGATCTTTAATGGTCAAGATCTTCGCACCCTATCTAAGTCAGAATGGAGAGCCATACGTGGTAAAGATATGGCCATGATTTTCCAAGATAGTGGTAGTGCACTCGATCCGATTGTGCGCATTGGTAAACAATTTAGAGAACTATTTAAAGCTCATATTGAAATCACTAATGATGAATGTGATCGACGAGCAATTGAGTTATTAGAATCTGTTTCTCTTCCTAATGGGGCAGATATATTGCGCCGTTATCCTCACGAATTATCTGGTGGTCAAAGACAACGTGTGGGTATTGCTATGGCATTAGCTTTAGACCCAGCATTGCTCATCGGTGATGAACCGACGTCGGCACTAGATGTAACGACACAGTCTCAAGTTGTTATGCAAATGCTAGAACTTGCTAAAGAGCATAATTCTGCTATCGTAATGGTTACGCATAACCTTGGTGTAGCGGCCTATATGTCCGACTATATCATTGTTATGAAAAAGGGGCGTGTTGTTGATGCTGGCACACCGCAAGATATTTTAGAAAATCCATCTAATGAATATACGAAACAATTAAAAGATGCTGTACCAACATTGGGAGGAGGTCGTTACATTGACTAACTACGCTGTAGAATTAAAAAATGTATGTAAACGATTCCCACTTCCTACTGGTGGTGAGCTCGAAGCATGTAAGGATATCAATATTACCTTAGAAAAAGGCGAGTCCCTTGGGATTGTAGGTGAATCTGGCTCTGGTAAAACGACTTTGGTTCGTATGATCATGAAGATGCTGCCTATTACAGAAGGCGAGATTTATGTAGATGGTGTAGAGATTCAACATATGAACTCTGAGCAAACAAAAGAATACCGCAAGAAAATTCAAATGGTATTCCAAGATCCATCTGCAGCTTTCAATCCGCGTATGAAGGTAAAAGATATTATTCTTGAGCCACTATACAACTTTGGTCTTCTAGAAAAAGGAAAAGAAGAACAGATTGCTGGTGATTATCTTGAAATGGTAGATTTACCTCGTGAGTTCATGCATCGTTATCCTCATGAAATGTCTGGTGGACAACGTCAACGTGTTGCCATTGCTCGTGCTATCGTATTAGAGCCTGAAATTCTCGTATTAGACGAGGCTACTAGTGCTCTAGACGTATCCGTACAAGACTCCATTGCCTATTTATTGGCGCGTTTACAAAAAAAGAAAAATTTAACATACCTATTTATCGCTCATGATATTGCGTTCATTCGTACTATGTGCCACAAGGTGATCGTAATGCACAAAGGCACTATTGTTGAAGAGCTAGATGCATTTCACTTAGCTGATGCGAAGCATCCTTATACAAAAGTTCTATTGAGCTCCATCTTTGAAATTGGCCAAGATCATAAGCCACTTACTTTAGAAGAAGCGGCTGTAGAAGCATAGGACTTTGGCACAACGTATCCAACTTCTCATTGTAGCGATCGCCTAGTGTATTCGACTAGAGGATTCGCTTACTAATATGGGTAAAATACAATAGGTACATATATAATAGCAGTTAGCTTTAGAGCTAACTGCTATTTTTGTATGTTACGTATCTATACAGATTTTCTCATATATATAATTATATCGAAAATTTTCTTAGAAATGATTGTGTTAACACTAAATATATAGTATAGTTGACTAAGTAATATACCCCCATGGGTATAATTGGAATATGCTCATATGAAGTGATATACATATAGAGAAAGGTTAGGTGTGTGAATGAAAGGATTACGTAAGGCATTACTGATTTGTATGACTCTTGGTATTGCGGTGCTTGGAACTGTGGGGTGTATGAATCAATCCTCCGGTTCATCTAATGATGTATTAAAGGTAGGGGCAATTAGCTTTGCGGGTACATTAGAACCAACAGAAAACTATTTTAGCTGGGCTGTTGTACGGTACGGTGTTGGCGAAACACTCACCAAGTTTGATGATCATATGAATGCCAAACCCTGGTTGGCATCATCTTGGAAACAAAGTGATGATAAGCTGACTTGGACTTTTACCATCAACGATAAGGTTAAGTTCTCTAATGGTAATCCTCTTACAGCAGAGGCCGTAAAAGCATCCTTGGAAAGGACTTTTACAAAAAGTAAACGAGCAAAGACGTTCTTTAATTACACAGAAATGATGGCTAATGGTCAAGAACTTACAATCAAGACAGATAAACCTTATTATAATTTGCCAAATTTGTTGGGAGATCCATTGTTCCTTATTATGGATGTAACTGCTGAGGAAAGTGGTCGTGATATTGCGAAGGAAGGTCCTATTGGTACTGGTCCTTATGTAGTGACATCATTTACAAAAGAGCGTGCTGAGCTAGCACGAAATGATAACTACTGGGATGGCAAGCCAGGCTTCGGTAGGGTTGAAATTCCATCTATTAACGATGCCAATACACGAGCTATGGCACTCCAGGCTGGGGATGTAGATATGGCCGTTAGCATTGGGCCAGGTGAATATGGTATCTTCCAAAACGATAAGAAATTTACTATTTATGAAGAATCATCCTTACGTGATGTATTCGTTCGGATGAGCCAAAAAGGCAAGCTTAAGAATGCTAATCTTCGAGCTGCCCTTATTGCCGGAGCAGACCGTGAGTCCTATGCAAAGAACCTTATGAAGAATACCTTTATTGCCGGTAAGGCTCCATTGCCACCATCCATTGATTATGGATTCAATCAATTGCGGGACCCTAATAAATATAATATTGAACGTGCTAAAGAATTACTGAAACGTGAAGGTTATATTGATACAAATGGTGATGGTATTGTAGATAAAGATGGTGAAAACCTAGTGCTTGATTTCTATGCCTATACATCTCGACCTGAATTGCCATTATATGCAGAGGCATTACAAGCGGACTACAAAAAAATTGGTGTAGATTTACAAATTAAAATCGTAGACTATGCTGTGATCGATACATTGGCGCAATCTGGAGATTACGATATGCTCATCTCTAGTGTAGTTACTGCTAATACTGGCCAACCTGTATGGTTCTTGAAACAATACTGGGGGACAGATAGTGATACAAACGGCTCTGGATTTTCTAATCCACGTTTCGATGAATTGTTAGCTCTTGGTGAAAGCGCTAATGATCCAGTGGTGCGTCGTAATGCGGTGATCAATGCACAACAATTGATGCTAGATGATTCGATAGCACTCTTCCTGGGATATCCTAAGATTAATATTGTAGGAAATAACCATATTGATGGTATTAAAATAACTCCATCTGAATATTACATCATTACGAAAGATTTAAAGCGGAAATAATTTTATTATATAAACTTATAGTAATGAAACTTGTTAATATAATTTAAAGTAATTGTATACATATCAAAAGAGGACTAGCCATGTGAACTAGTCCTCTTTGTGTAGTTAGTTATTTTTTCTTTTGCTCTGTTGCATCAAGTTCTGCCATATTTACGACATTTGCTTTACCAACCATTTTGTTATATTTTATAAATAATTGTGTATATGC